>DASYHX010000544.1:0-7918 GCA_035998065.1 Pseudorhizobium sp. | reverse complement strand
TGGTGCGGGCTCAGACCGAAGACGGCAACACCGTGCTGATGGTCATTGATCCGCCGATCGGCAGCACCGGCTCGAGCACGGGCTCCGGAACCGGCACGACCAGCGGCAGCGGCACGGATGCCGGCTCGTCCAACTCGAATGGTGAGTCCAATGACTGATGGCGCAGGGCCACCGGAAACTCCGGTGGCCCGCCCTGATACCCAAAGGAGGCGGCCGGCTCCTCGGCCGCGATTTCGCGTTTCAGTGGGGCGATATGCCACCTTTCTCAATGAAGCGTCCGCTGACGGCCTTCAGGCCGAACCCATGCATGAGACGGGCTACGGCAGGATCGATGCGCCCCGAGGTGCAGACGGCGATGTCTGGCTCGGACGGATTAGGTTTCTCGGGTCGGCGGGCTTGAGACAGCAGCGACAGGGCCCTTCGTGCAATCGCTTCGGCGGGGTCGATCCAGTCGACCGGCCATGGCGCTGTCTTGCGCATCCGGTTGACGAGAAAGGGGTAATGCGTACATGCCAGAACGACAATATCAGTCCGACGCCCTTCCTGCTCGATGAAGCAGGAGGCGATCTCTTCACGCACGAGGGCCTCTTCGACATAGCCCTCCCGCATGTAGGTTTCCGCCAGCCCGGCAAGACGCTCGCTACCGACAAGGCGGACGTGCACCTTTGAAGCCCATTCACCGATCAAGTTGCGCGTATATTGTCGCTTCACGGTCCCCGGTGTCGCCAGCACGGAAATCAGGCCGGAGCGTGTGCGTTCCGCAGCAGGTTTGATCGCCGGCACGGTCCCCACGAATGGAGTTTCGGGAAAAGTCGCCCTCAGATCCTCAAGCACCAGCGTGGAGGCCGTATTGCAGGCGATGACGGCAATCTCCGGATCGTGCTGCTCGATCAGGGTCTTGAACAGTGTGACAATCCGCTGACGGAGTTGGCCCTCTTCCCACCCCCCATAGGGAAAGCCGGCGTCATCGGCGACATACACGAAGCGCCGCTCGGGCATCAGCACTCGCGCCTCCCGCAGCACCGTAAGGCCGCCGATGCCGGAATCGAATACCAGCACGGGCTTCAGCTCAGATGTCGCCATTCTCCGGCGTCTCCCTCCCAGGTGCTGCCTCCACCGGCCGCCGTCGCGGGAACCGGTCGAGTGAACGGATGACACCACGGAACACACTGATCTCCTGCTCGGTGAAGCCGCGCCGTGATATCACCGCGCGGAGGTTGTCCACCATCTTTGGCTTTTTGGCGGGTGGGTGGAAGTAGCCGCGCGCATCGAGAGCCTCCTCCAGGTGCTCAAAGAGGCCGAGCACCTGCTCCTTGGTCGACGGCCGCTGCTCGACCGGCAGGAAAGGTGTCGCCGCCAGGTCATCGAGTCCGGTTTTCATCCACTCGTAGGACATCAACAGCACCGCCTGGGCGATATTCAGCGACGCGAATGCCGGATTGACGGGAAAAGTGACGATCTCGTCCGCAAGCGCCACCTCTTCATTGGTGAGGCCCCAGCGCTCGCGGCCGAAGAGGATACCGGTCTTCTCGCCTGCCCTAAACTTGTCCCGCAGGGTGGTGGCTGCCACCACTGGTGATCGCACCGGCTTGAACCCGTAGCGCTCACGGGCAGTCGTCGCATAAACAAAATTCAGGTCCTTGATCGCTTCTTCCAGCGTGCCGAAAACCTGCGTTCCGTCGATCACATGATCGGCCTTGGAGGCGGCCGAACGCGCCTTTTCGTTCGGCCAGCCGTCGCGGGGACTGACGAGCCGCAACTCGGCGAGGCCAAAATTTGCCATGGCACGGGCCACCATGCCGATATTCTCGCCAAGTTGCGGCTCAACCAGAATTATGGCCGGCCCCTCGGCTATGAGTTGGCGCTCGCTGTTCGTTCCTGACATTCTTCCATCCGATCGTTCGGGCGCCGCAATAGCGGCCCCTGCCGTGGTCGGCAAGACCTCTTGCTTCTAATCAGCGCTCCGTGAGCGCCAGCTTCGCACCCATCGCAAGGAAGGCCGCCGCAAATGTGCGACGCATCCAGTTCACGACCACCGGTCGCGAGATGACATGCCGGCGCATGGAAGCGGCAAATACTCCATAGCCGACGAAAACGACGAATGTGATCGCCATGAATGCGCCGCTGAGCACCAGCATCTCCGGCAAAATATTGACCTGCGTTGGGCTGACAAACTGCGGGAGGAAGGCAAAGAAGAAGATCGAGAGCTTTGGATTGAGGATGTTGAGGAGGATGCCGTCGACGATGGTCTGACGCACCGTACGCGGCGCACGCTGCTCATCCACGCTGAGCACTTCGCCGTCCATGATCGTCCGCCAGGCCATGTAGAGAAGGTAGGCGACGCCGAGATACTTGATGATCTCGAAGGCGAGCGCACTGGCATGCAGGACTGCAGCGAGACCGGTCAACGCCGCGGCAATATGGGGAAGGATGCCGAGGGTGCAGGCGAAGGCGGCAAAAACACTTGCGCGGACGCCGCTGGAGAGGCCGGCGGCGAGGGTGTAAAGCACGCCGGTACCGGGCGAGGCTACAATGACGAGCGAGGTCAGAAGGAATTCGATGCTCATGCGCATTCCTTTCGGATTGGGCGCTCCTGAAGCCTGTCAGGGCCGCGGCGGGGTCTGATTGCAGTCCGGCTGGTCCAGGACTTCGAGCTTCGAAAGGCTTCCGCTGAGCACGAAGTCGCCGTAATCCATGGTCAGATCGCGGGTAATCCCGTTCTCGTAAAGCTTGAAGGACATGGAATAGACCGGCGTCGTGTCGCCCGATCCGCCGTCGTTGAAATAGGCGATTGTAACGGGCCAGTAGCCGGTCGTCGAAAACTTCCCTGCCCTTTCAGCATCGTCCTCCTCGTCGTCAGGATCCTGCTGAGAGCCGATCACGGTATTGGTGATCATGCTCTGGTCCCCGTTCTCGGACCCGTCGAAGATCCGTGTCTCGAAGAAGCGCTTGCCGGCCTTCGCATGCTTGATCACCTCGAGCATGTGCTCGGTCGGAAATGCGCTGGCGACGAGTTCGACCTGGCGTGGGTCCGGACGCTCGATTTCCACCGTGACCTTCGAATCGTCTTCCCTCGCCTCCCCGGCAACCTCCTTGTCCATCTGCTCGTCGGTGAAGGACTTGGTCTTGAAGCGAAACTCCCCCTTCTCCGTATCCTCGAAGGTCGTCGTCTGCTGATCCGTCAGTCGGGTGTCTTCGCCCGTGTTGATACGGGTGACGAAACGGAAATTGGTCGTGAAGCCGGTACAGGCCGAGCCGGTGAACTCATAGACCATCCGCCCGGCCATGCCCTCGATCCCGGAGCGTTCTGAAGCGTCCTTCAGCTTCAGGTCGTAGACCGCACGATGCGGGAGCAGCCCCGCAGCACCTTCAACACCGGCCAGTGCCGGAACGGACGCTCCCGCGGCCAGTCCGAAGGCGAGGATCGCTGCGCGTCCATGGTCGATCATGCATTATCTCCTGTTGGACTCACCGAGGGTGTTATATGAACGCCATTCAGCAAGGCTATGCCTCTTTGAATGACGGATTTTCGAGAGGTTTACAACAAACAGTGGGAGTCGATCATGTCTGAAGCCGTTGAAAACCGCCTGAAGGAGAAGGGCATCGTCCTGCCGGCAGCGGCCGCGCCCGCTGCAAACTATGTCCCCTATACGATCAGCGGCAACACGCTCTATCTCTCCGGACAGTTGCCGATCGAAAACGGCAAAGTTGCGGTCACGGGGCTGGTGGGGCGTGACGTCGATGTCGCGGGTGCCCAGCGCGCCGCCGAACTCTGCGCCATCAACATCCTCGCCCAGGCCAAGGCGGCGCTTGGTGGAGATCTCGGCCGCATCCGCCGCATCCTCAAGCTCAACGGCTTTGTCGCCTCCGTGCCCGAATTTACGGAGCAGCACCTTGTCATCAACGGCGCGTCGAACCTGATCGCCGACATCCTGGGCGACGCCGGCAAGCACGCCCGGGCTGCCGTCGGCATGGCGGCTCTGCCGCTCAACGCCGCGGTGGAAATCGACGCCATCATCGAGATCGAAGCATGACTGTTGCCACATGGATCAAGGACGTGCCGGTCGCTCACCGCGGCTATCACGACATGAACAAGACCGTCTGGGAGAACACGCTCTCGGCCTTCTCCCGCGCCGCCGAAGCCGGATTCGCGATCGAGTGCGACGTCCAGCTGGCAGCCGACAGCGTGCCGGTCGTCTTTCACGATCACGATCTTGAACGCCTTTGCGGCATCAAGGGCGATGTGCGCGAGCGCACCTCGGCAGAACTCGCCATGCTTGCCGTCGGCGGCACCTCGGACAAGATCCCCACGCTCAGGCAGATGCTGAAGCTGGTCGTAGGACGCGTTCCGCTGGTCATCGAGATCAAGGGTCGTCCCGGCGAGGATGACGGCTTCGCCGAGGCCGTGCTCGAGGCCCTGGAGGGCTATGAGGGCAAGGTGGCGCTGATGAGCTTCGACCACCATATCCTCAAGGACCTGAAGAAAGCGGGTTCACCCCACCCTGTGGGGCTGACCGCCGAGGGCGTGAAGCCGGAAGACCTCTTCGCCCATGACGACGCGATGCATCTCGGGCTGGATTTCATCTCCTATTTCCACGGTCACCTCCCGAACAGCTTTGTCACCGCACAGAGACAGGCCGGCATTCCGGTGATTACCTGGACCGTCAGGGATGAAAATGCCCGCACGCATACCTATACTCATGCTGACCAGATGACCTTCGAGGGCTTCGACCCACGGGAGACAGCCTCCGCATAGAATGACAGAACCTCTCTCCATCCGCATAGAGAAGAGCTTCGCCGCGATCACGCCGGAACGCTGGTCGCGGCTCGCCGGCACATCGAGGTCCGGCCACGGCGTCTACAATCCGTTCCTGTCGCACGCCTACCTGTCGGCCATGGAGGAATCCGGGTCGGCCATCGCCAAGACAGGCTGGCTCGGACATCACACGCTACTGGAGGACGCCGCGGGCACGCTGCTTGGCGCCATCCCGGGCTACCTCAAGAGCCACAGCCAGGGCGAATACGTCTTCGATCATGGGTGGGCTGACGCCTTCGAACGCGCCGGCGGTGAGTACTATCCAAAGATCCAGTGCAGCATTCCCTTCACGCCGGCGACCGGCCCGCGCCTGCTCGTTTCGGAGGGGCAGGATGAAGAGTCGGTTCGAGCCACCCTCGCCGCAGGTCTCCAGCAGGTGACACGGCAGCTCGGCGTCTCTTCGGCCCATGTCACCTTCCTGCCGGAGGAAGAACTGCCCTTCTTCACGGAGGCCGGCTACCTGCACCGGACCGACCAGCAGTTCCACTTCGTCAATGCCAGCTATGTGGACCACGACGCCTTTCTCGACACACTCGCGTCGCGCAAGCGGAAAGCCCTGAAGAAGGAGCGTCGGACGGCGGTGGAGAACGGGATCACCATCGACTGGTTGACCGGCAACGATCTCACCGAAGACATCTGGGACCAGTTCTTCGCCTTCTACATGGACACCGGCAGCCGCAAGTGGGGCCGTCCCTACCTCACCCGAAGTTTTTACTCGTTGATCGGCGAGCGCATGGCGGACGACATCCTGCTGGTCATGGCCAAGCGCGCCGGCCGCTACATTGCCGGCGCAATCAACTTCATTGGCGGCGACGCCCTCTACGGCCGTCACTGGGGGTGCATCGAGGATCACCCCTTCCTTCATTTCGAAGTCTGCTATCATCAGGCGATCGATTTCGCTCTCGCCAAGGGGCTGAAGCGGGTCGAAGCCGGTGCGCAAGGCGAGCACAAACTGGCGCGCGGATACCTGCCGGTGACGACGCACTCGGCGCACTACATAGCCCATCCGGGCCTGCGGCGTGCCGTGGCCGACTATCTGGAGCGGGAGCGCCGTGACGTGGAATGTACGGGTGAGTACCTCGAGGCGCACAGCCCCTTCCGCAAGGGAGAACGGCAGCGTCGAGAACCATCAAGAGACGAAGGAGAGGATTGCCAATGAGCGGCCAGACCTACGACGACAACAATATCTTCGCGAAGATCCTGCGCGGCGAGATCCCGTGCCACAAGGTCTACGAGGACGACGACACGCTGGCTTTCATGGATGTGATGCCGCAGGCTCCCGGTCACCTGCTGGTGGTACCGAAATCGCCGTCTCGCAACCTCCTCGACGCAGACCCGGCGGCATTGTCGAAGACCATCCCGGTTGTCCAGAAGCTCGCGAAGGCGGCAAAGGAAGCCTTCGACGCCGACGGGATCTTCATCGCCCAGTTCAACGAACCGGCCGCCGGGCAGACGGTCTATCACCTGCACTTCCACGTCATCCCACGCCGCGAAGGCGAGGCGCTGAAGCCGCACTCAGGCAAGATGGAAGACGCTGACATCCTGAAGACCAATGCCGAGAAGATCAGGGCCGCCCTGTAAGGCATGCCCGCCAAACCAGAAGGGAGGCCCGTCAGCCTCCCTTTTCATTGCGCAGATGTCAGACCGGGCTCACATAGCCGTTCCGGTCCGGAAAGGGCCAGTCTGACAAGAGGTCCGTGTCCGGCCGGAACACTTCCACCTTCAAGGGATAGCAGGCCGCCACATCGCTGGAATGCGACCTTCCGCAGTCCCCGCCCGGGCAGGCGGAGAGAGCACCCAGCAGGTCGATCTCGGCGAAGAACTCCAGGTAGTCCCCCGGCCGCACTGGGCTCGCCTTCATGAAGTACTGATGCGTGTCCTTCGTGAAGCCGGTGCACATGAAGACGTTCAGGACGTCGTGGACATGCGGTTCCGCCTCCCCGAACGACATTCCCCGGGCAGAAGACAGCGCGCGGCAAAGGTTGGAATGGCAGCAGTTGTGATAGTCGCCGCCGCTCAGCAGCCGGTTGGTATAGGGATCGCAGCGCGTGCCGATGACATCGTGCACCCCTGCCCCGTCGTCGTCCCAACCATACCAGCCGAGTGTGTCGTGGGTGATGGTCGCCATCGGTCGCAGCGACGGCAGCGTGCTCCAGAGTCGATCCCCGACGGACAGGTGTGTCGCGTGCAGCGCCCTGGTCTTGCCGCTGAAGAACCGTTCGTTGAGGTCATTGGCGTTCCACAGGTTGAGGTCCCCGACCTGCGGCCCCTCAATGCCGACAACGCGGAAGAAATGCCCCTTCGGCACCGTGAAAGCACGGCCGTCGCGCGGCGGGACGATCACCTCGCCGACCTTCTCGAGCGTTTCCCGGGCTTTTCTCAGCCGATCCAGGTCCGGCGCCACCAAGGTCCCGTTCGGATAAACCACCACGGGCTTTGTCGACCGGCGCTCGACCGCGTCGGTGGGTTCTGCTGCGAAAGGGGTTCTGTCTGTCATGGGAATTCCGTATCGGTGAGGCATGGTGTGGAGTGGCATGTTGGGTAGCGCTAGAAGCCAAGCCAGTAAAGACCAAGCCCCAGGAGTACAGTCGAGGTGACGACTGCGACGCCGATCCGCTGCCCCGCGATCAGGAATGCGCCAAACCCTATGCCGGCAGCGCCGAGTCGTAGCCACAGCGGCGCATCGGCCAGCGTTCCGGTGGGGAAGACGATGAGCTTCGCGGTCACAGCCATCACCAGCGCCGTTGCAACCGCCCTCACCCAGTACAAGGCTTCGGAGTCTTCATTCAGCCTGTTGCCTGCCAAGACCCCAAGCCACCGCCAGATGTCCGTTGCCAGCCAGCCCGCGACGGCAATCACAATATAGGGCCACCACTCACCGCTCATGCAGCTTCTCCGCCTGAATCGCCCGCTTCCGCCCCCGAATCCAGAAGCGATCGATGAGATAGGCGAGCGTCCCGCCGCCGATTCCCGCATAGAGAACGTCAAATCCCGGTGACACCAGTGCCAGCAGCGGACCGGAAGCCACCCCGATGACAAAGGCAAGTCGGACCACCGCCTGCCGGGCCGTCGCCCAGATGGACGCCAGGAAATAGACCGGCG
>DASYHX010000539.1:0-12801 GCA_035998065.1 Pseudorhizobium sp. | reverse complement strand
CATGTGGTCGTTGCTGGCGCTGATGACTGCAGCTTCGGGAAACATGCCGCCCTTCCAGCTTTCGGCCATCACCTTCGCCATCGGCAGCCTACCTGGCATCGTCCTTCTCACAGCCCGGCCGGACCGGGTGTCTGTGCTCAGGCAGCCAGTCAATGTGTGGCTCACCGGCGTCCTTGGTCTCTTCGGCTACCACTTCCTCTACTTCACGGCGTTGCGCAATGCGCCGGCCGTGGAGGCGGGGCTGATCGCCTACCTATGGCCTCTGTTCATCGTCGTGGGTTCCGCGCTTTTGCCGGGCGAGCGCCTGCGCTGGTACCATGTGGCGGGCGCATTGGCGGGCTTGGCCGGAACGATCGCCATCGTCTCGCGAAACGGCGTCGCCTTCGACGACCGGTACGCGCTCGGATATGGCGCAGCCTTCCTCTGCGCGTTCACCTGGTCCGGCTATTCGCTCCTCACGCGCCGGTTCGACCGCGTGTCTACCGATGTCGTCACCGGCTTCTGCTTGGCCACCTCGCTGCTGTCGCTGCTCTGCCACCTCGGGCTTGAGACGACCGTATGGCCGACGCGCGGGTGAATGGCTGGCGATCGTGGCACTCGGGCTGCTTCCGGTGGGGGCCGCCTTCTACGCCTGGGACTATGGCGTCAAGAATGGCGACATCCAAATCATAGGAGCGGCGAGCTATGGAGCGCCGTTGCTGTCCACCCTGATCCTCGTCGCCAGCGGCTTTGCGGAGCCGGACTGGCGCATTGCGCTCGCATGTCTGCTGATTACCGGTGGCGCCCTATTGGCCGCGCGAGACATGCTGGGCGGCCGTGCCGCTACGAAGTCAGCGCCCGCGGAGTAGGTAACGTTCAGCTGCTTCCCGGCTCCCAACCGTCCGGTGCCATCTCAAACGCTGCAAAATCGAAACCTGGTGCCACCGTGCAGCCAACCAGGGTAAAGCGGCCGATCGGCTCTGCCGCCTGCCAGGCGTTCGCAGGCACAATTGCCTGGGGGCGCTCGCCGCGCTCGATGTCAGTTCCCAGCAAGATGGTCTCGCTGGTCGTTCCATCGGTGGAAATCGTCAGCCGCAGGGGATCGCCCGCGTAGAAGTGCCAAGCTTCCGCGGCGTCGCGAACGCGATGCCAGCTCGATCGTTCGCCGGCCTGCAGCAGGTAATAGATTGCGGTGGAATGGCCGCGTGCGCCGCCGTCGGTATCGCGGAAGGTCTCGGCATACCAGCCGCCCTCCGGATGCCTTTGCATCCCCAACGTGCGGATAATCGCTTCCGGATCCATCTTAGAAGCTGTCCTTGCGCTTGCGGATTTCGGCAAAGACTTCCTCGTTCGTCCTGCTTTCCATCAGCAGGTTTCTGCGAATGGCCGGGTCGGTCGCCCGCAGGAAAGGGTTTGTCTCCTTTTCCAGGCCGATCGTCGTCGGGATCGTGAATCTTCCAGCCGCCCTGGCTGCCTCGATCTCACGCACTCTATTCTGTAATCGCCCATTGTCGGGGTCGATGGTGAGTGCGAAGCGGGCGTTGGAGAGCGTGTACTCGTGACCGAAATAGACAGCTGTTTCGTCGGGGAGAGCGGCAAGCTTCTGCAGCGAGTGCCACATGTCGGCGGCCGGTCTTTCGAAGAGCCGGCCGCAGCCGAGCGCAAAGAGAGTGTCCGCGGCGAAGAGCAGCTTGTCGTCGGGGAAGTGGTAGCAGATGTGACCTGCAGTGTGACCAGGCGTCTCGATGACGCGGACGGCGTGGTCGCCGAAGGTGAACTCGTCTCCATCCATGACCGATTTATCAAGCCCGGGGATCGCAACGGCTTCGTTGATCGGCCCGATGATCTCCAGGTGGAACTGCTCTTTCAGCCCAAGATTCCCTTCAACATGATCGGTATGATGATGTGTGGTCAGGATATGGCTCAGCCTCCACCCCCGGCGGGCAGCCGCATCGGCAACGGCCTCTTCTTCTGGCGCATCGACAGAGGCTGTCAGACCAGTCCGGGGATCGTGGATCAGGACGCCGTAGTTGTCGCTACGGCATTGGAAGATTTCAATTTCCAGCGACTTCATTGCGGAACCCCATTGCCAGTGCTTCTCTGGCGCCAATGTAGAGGTCCCTTCTTTGATGTCCAACCGCTCTCTGCTAGCACTCTGTCATGCACACGGATATCGTCGATCTAAGAGAATTCTACCACTCGCCTCTCGGCCGCCTAGCGGAACGGTCAATCACGATGGCGCTCGCCTCGCTTTGGGCGCATCTGCCGGAGGAGCGGTTGGTTGGGCTCGGATACTCGGTGCCTTATCTCGATCGATTTCGCGCGGAGACAGAAAGAACGTTTGCCTTCATGCCGGCGGGGCAGGGTGCGGTTAACTGGCCAGTCGGAGAACGCTCAACCACGGCTCTCGTCTTCGAAGAGGAGCTTCCGCTTCCCGATTCATCCGTGGACCGGGTGCTCATGGTGCATTCTTTGGAGTTTGCAGAAAACCCGCGTGAGACTCTAAAGGAACTTTGGCGGGTACTCGCTCCGGGGGGGCGGCTGGTCATCGTCGTGCCAAACCGTCGGGGGGTCTGGGCGCGGATGGAGCACACCCCCTTCGGCTCAGGGCGACCCTACTCACGAGGGCAGCTGACGTCGCTCCTCAGAGAGACAAACTTCACACCCGGGGCAAGTGCCGAAGCCCTTTTCTTTCCTCCGTCACGAATTCGGACCGTCTTGAGGTTCCGGAACGTCCTCGAGCGCATGGGTCGCCGGTTCTGGCCTGTTTTCTCCGGCGTCATCATCGTGGAGGCGCAGAAGCGTCTGTATCAGGGGCTGCCGGTGGCTGCTCGTGCTTCGCGACGGGTCTTTGTCCCGGTGCTTGCCCCACAAGGCGTCCGGACAACCTGGACTGCCAGTCGGCTGCCTTCGCACAAGGCCTGACCCTCGACAAAACCGGGAATGGGCTTTATTGCCACTGAAACATCCACCGTCCCCACTATCCTTCCAGAAGGTCGATCCATGAGTATCGTTGTCGACGAGCCTGTTCCCCGTCCAGGTATCCTGGACATCGCGGCCTATGTGCCAGGCAAGGAACATGCTCCGGGCGTGGCGCGGGTTTTCAAGCTTTCGTCCAACGAGACGCCCCTCGGCCCGAGCCCGAAGGCGATCGAGGCGTTCAAACATGCGGCTGAGCACCTCGAACTTTATCCCGACGGCCAAGCGAATGAACTGCGCAACGCCATCGCTGCAGTCCATGGCCTGAACCCCGCGAACATCCTCTGCGGCAATGGCTCCGATGAACTACTGGGCCTCCTTTGCCACGTATATCTGGGGCCTGGCGACGAAGGGATCATCACCGAGCACGGCTTCCTCGTCTACAAGATCCAGATCCTGGGCGCGGGTGCGACACCCATCGTGGCGAAGGAGAAGGATGCCACGGTAGATGTGGACGCCATTCTTGCGGCGGTAACGAAAAAGACAAAGATCGTTTTCCTGGCCAACCCTGCGAATCCTACCGGCACATACGTTCCAGTCTCAGAAATCCGCCGCCTCCAGGCCGCACTGCCGAGACATGTCGTGCTGGTTCTGGACGCCGCCTATGCGGAATACGTGCGCCGCAACGACTACGAAGCCGGGCTGGAACTAGTGTCGGCGAACCGCAACGTCGTGATGACGCGCACGTTCTCCAAGGCCTACGGGCTTGCAGCTCTGCGCATCGGATGGATGTATGCACCCGCAGCCGTCGTCGATGCCCTGAACCGTGTGCGCGGTCCCTTCAACCTGAATGCACCGGCCATCGCGGCGGGGGCTGCCGCCGTTCGTGACCAAGGTTTCATTGAGGAGGCCGTGGAGCACAATAACCTGTGGCTCGACAAGCTGACCCATGCGCTTGAGACGCTTGGCCTGCGGGTAACACCATCCGTTGCCAACTTCCTGCTGATCCACTTCCCCGAAGTCGACGGCAAGCGGGCCGAAGATGCGGATGCCTTCCTGACCAGCCGCGGCTACATCCTGCGCGCCGTTAAAGGCTATGGCTTTCCAAATGCGCTGCGGATGACCGTCGGTACCGAAGAGGCAAATCGCGGTGTGATAGAAGCGCTGGGCGAGTTCATGGGACGGCCCGCATGACGGAGGTCATGTTTGACCGGATCGCGCTGATCGGCATCGGCCTCATCGGCTCGTCCATCGCGCGCGATGTGAAGGCGCTGGGGCTTGCGCGGGAGATCGTCGTTTCCAGTCGCAGCGCCGAGACGCTCGGACGGGCGCAAGAGCTTGAACTTGGGACGTCGTACGTCGCCTCTGCCGCAGAGGCAGTCCGGGATGCAGACCTCGTCGTGGTGTCTGTTCCGGTGGGCGCTTCGGAAGAGGTCGCCAAGCAGATCGCGCCATCACTAAAGCCTGGTGCCATCGTCACCGATGTCGGCTCGACCAAGGCATCCGTGATTGCGCAGATGGCTCCTCATATGCCGGAGAGTGTGCACTTCATTCCCGGCCACCCGCTTGCGGGTACCGAAAAATCCGGGCCTGACGCCGGCTTCATCGGACTCTTCCAGGGGCGCTGGTGTATTTTCACACCGCTGCCTGGTACGGATGGAAGGGCGCTTGACACGTTGAAGTCCTTCTGGGCTGCGCTTGGCTCTCGCATCGATGAGATGGACCCGCAGCATCACGACAAGGTGCTGGCGATCGTGTCGCACTTGCCGCACATCATCGCCTACAACATCGTGGGAACCGCGGATGACCTTGAGGCGGTCACGGAATCCGAAGTGATCAAGTATTCCGCGTCCGGCTTCCGCGATTTCACACGTCTCGCGGCGTCCGATCCCACCATGTGGCGGGACGTCTGCCTGCATAACAAAGACGCTATTCTCGAAATGCTGGCTCGCTTTTCGGAGGATCTGGCTTATCTGCAGCGGGCAATCCGCTGGGGCGAGGGTGACAAGCTCTTTGAACTTTTTACCCGAACCCGCGCCGTCCGACGTTCGATCATCGAGGCTGGGCAGGACGTGGACGTGCCTGATTTCGGGCGCCACGCGCTGGACAAGAAATAGTTCAAATCGGTGGGATTTCGCCAATCGGGATGAAGCCGCCTGCAAAGACCTTTCCGCGATTGACGGATAGATCAAGGGACGCGCTCTGGCCGCCACCGTTGAGGGCCGAGAGCATGCCTGCCACCGTTTGCAGCACCGGAGCAATTTCCGGAAAAGCTTCAGCAAGGCTTTCTCGCCAGGCATCGATTTGGTCGACCTTGAGCTTCAGCCGGCCCGACAGGTATCCGTCATCGTCGATGGAGAAGGGCCCGCTGATCCGGATCGTGCGGCCCTCCCCAAGGTCAGCCGACAGTGCGCGAATTTCGCCTTCGGTTCCGTAAAGGGCGATGCCGCTCGGGTCAGTGCCGTCGATGAGGCCACTGCGACCGACCAGCGTTATATCGGCAAGTGTTGTCATTGCCGGGAGCGCTTCCAGCGCTTCCGCTCCCGTTACCCGTACATTCTCAAGCCGAAATGCGGCATCCAGATCAGCGCCATTTTGGCGCAGGTGCATCTCGCTTCGCTCTGCCCCGAGATTCAGCGACCGATTTGCTGACGTCGAGACGATGCGGGACAATCCTTGGTTGATGATAGTGGACGAACGCTCCACGCCCCGGCCCTTTGCAAGCAGACTAGATTGAAGGCTCTCCCAGTCGCTCGAAACTGTCAAACCGTGGCTGGTGCGTACTTGCGCCGGTCCATCCACCTCCCAGACAATCCGGCTCGGATCGTAGACCTGTGCCGCAGAGCGCAAAGCGCCGGCTGTGGCAGAGATTCCGTTGTTGCGGTCATCAAGGGCCAGGCTGGAGCAGAAAAGGCCGATGCGGAAGGGGTAGCCGCGATAGGTCGCGTCGGCGCATCGGACAGAGATACCATTTGCTTCCTGGCTGCCGAGCAGCGCCAGCGTCTTTTCCTTGAGGAGCGACGCAGCGTAGAACCAGCCACCCGTGTAGACCGCAATCGCGATGATAATGGCTGCGGCGAGAAACCAAATCTTGCGGCTGACGTTGGTTCGGCTTGACGCTGCCATGATGATCTCCCAAAGGTCCCTTGATGCAGCGCGAGGCACGCCGACGGGAACGCATGGCGCGGGATATGGACGAATTTTGGGTGTTTGGCTACGGGTCGCTGATGTGGAACCCCGGCTTCCCCTATCTGGAGAAGGTGGAGGCCCATGTGTTCGGCTACCGCCGTTCTCTGTGCGTGCGGTCTCAGGTCCATCGCGGAACGCCGCAACGCCCGGGGTTGGTGCTTGGGCTCGACAGGGGCGGATCCTGCCGCGGAGTCGCCTTTCGCGTTGACAGCGAGGGATGGGCAGGTGTGCTTGAGTACCTGCGTGCCCGGGAACTGGTAACGCAAGTCTACAAGGAAAGGATCCTCCCGGTCTTGTTGTCAGATCGACGCCAGATAGCGGCAGTGGGTTATGTGGTGGATCGTGCTCATGTGCAATATGCCGGGGCCCTGGATGTCGCCGAGGCGGCGGCCATAGTTCGGGAGGCCATAGGCAGATCTGGGCCCAATCCTGCCTATGTGATCAACACGGTGGCCCACTTGCGTCAGATGGGCATCCGGGATCATTGGCTGGAAAGTGTCGAGCGCCTGGTTGCCGAGCGTTAGGCAGTCTCGCCTTTAAGTTGGGCAAGCCTGTTTATGGCCGTAGGCGGAAGGCGCAGATGCGGGTTTGCCTCGACCGTCTCCACCAGCAGATCGTCACTTGCCTTCTCCAGCCTCGTCGTGAGCTCTTGGAAGAATGTATCCGGATCAAGACCCGGCATGATCGGCGGCAAGATGCGCACCTTGAAATGGCCCGGGAAACGGACCGAGCGGCGGCGGGGCCAAAAGAGGCCCGGATGCATGGCAATCGGCACCACGGGAACCTGGATATCGCGGTAGATGCGAGCGATTCCGTAGCGGTAAGCTGGCTCTGCCCCCGGCGAGCGGCGGGTACCCTCCGGATAGATGATCAATTGGCGGCCGTTGTCCATCTCCTGCTTGGTCCGCTCCATCACAGCAACCATCACCTTGCCACGCGCGCCACGGTTGACCGGGATCATCCGCTGCTTCATCACATACCAGCCGAACAGCGGTATCCAGGTGAGCTCGCGCTTGAGGATGTAGACCGGATCTTTCTGCCAGGGCAGCAGCGCGAACGTGTCCCAGAATGACTGGTGTTTTGGGGCAAAGATGCAGCCGCCGTCGGGGATGTTCTCCAATCCCTCGATTTCGAACGTCGTGCCGACGATCTTCTCCATCAGCCAGTGATTGGAGCGCGCCCAGTTCTTGGGGATACGGTAAGCCTTCTTGCGCGGCAGAAGAAAATAGACCGGCGTCAGGACGACCATCTGGATGATCAAGTTTGCATAGAAGGCTAAGTTGAACAGGACGGAGCGAACCATCAGCATAAAGCAGTTTCCTCGTGAACCACGGCTGCCTACACGAGATCGGGCAAGGACGAAAGAAGGGCTTGCCATCGGCCGAAACTGTTCCGGTGCTAGGGTCTGGTCTCCACGCCGTCCCCCTGGTTGTTTCCGCCGGTCCGCAAGCCGCTGGCCCGCCCTACTCCAAAAAAGTCGCGTGCATTGGCGGCTACCACCTTCACATATTCGTAAACCATGGTACGCAGGACGTCTGGCTCAACGAACCACGCTCTTCGCGTCAGGTCCGAATTGACCACCGGATAGGGTATGTAGTTCGTGACAGGATCTGCTTGCCGCAATTCATGAAGGCTGCGCGGCATATGGTAGTTGTTCGTCACGACGAGAACGGTCCGAAAGCCGTTGTCATGGATCCAGCGTGAGATCTCGTTCGCATTGCCAATAGTATCGAGTGCATCATACCCGATATCTACACAGCAGGAGAAAAGCTCCGACGGCGTCTGCGTCATCTTGCGGATCTGCGTCGCACTCGTCGAAGGATGCGCTCCCGAGATCAGCAGTCGCTTGCCTGCACCATCCCGAAGGAGTCCCAGTGCCTGGTCAATCCGCTGATATCCCCCCGTCAGCACCACGATCGCGTCTGCCTTGACGTTTTCGGGCGGCTGAAGCGAAGCAACGGAATCGGCAAACCAGAGAAAGCCACCAAAGACTGCCGCGATCATCAAGAAGGCGGCCATGAGCACCTTGCGCGCCGTCCGACGCAGTCTGCTTCGGCGAGACAGAAGCTGGCGCGCAAAGCCCTTCTGCGGGCTAACGTTGTGTACATCCTCGTCCGGACGAATCCTGCTCATGAATCAGTGCATAAACGGAGTTCATGGGAGATAACAGACCTTCGACTCACAGGAAGCTGTTTGCGTTCAAGATGCCGGAAGGCCATCGGATCTTCCTGGGTCTGAGCGGACGAGGTCGATCTCGTCGATCGTCCGCATCACGGTAAGGCGCGCCGTCAATGTCGTCAGGAGTGCGATGACGACCATCGTGGCCAATATGCCAAGGTAGCCGGCGACGCCGAGCGAGAAGGTGCCGAACAGTGCCGTGGCCTGGTCGCTTTCAGGCGTCGCGCGGGAATTTGCCTGCCAAGCTCCCAGAATGAGGAAGAGGACCGCGGCAATCGTGCCGCCCGCCGCTGACCCTTTCAGGCTGATCTTCAGAAAGTGCTTCTGAAATTCCTTGGCGACGAAGCCACCTTCAGCGCCGACGAAGTGTAGAACCTCCACGATGTGACGGTTGCCTGAGATCACTCCCCGCGTCGCAAAGATCACGGTCAGCACCATAGCGGTAAAGACAAGCACAAGAACGCCCCCACCGATCCAGATCGTCGTGCTTGCCATAGATACCAGCCGGTCCACCCAGGTGCGGTGATCGTCGAGGAGGGCCTGAGGGATTTCCTTGGACAGCAGGTCACGCATCGCTTCGAAGTCAGGCGGGTTCCGTTCATCGATCGTGACAACGACGAGGCGAGGCACTGGCAATTCGTCCAAATCAAGCCCTGGGCCTAGCCATGGCTCAAGCAGACGCGCCGTAGCCCTGTCGTCGAGGATCATGCCCTCCCTCGTCCCAACGAAGCTCAGAGCGAGGTTCTTCGCTTTGAGCAGGCTCTCCTCCATGTCCAGTTCGTCAGATGGCTTGATCTGAATTGTGATCTCGCGGGAAATCTGGCTCTGCCAGCCCGTCGCCGTTGCCCGGACCATGCTTACGGCGCCAAGGGTGAGGCAGGCGAGAAAGGCCATGATGGCAATCACCACCATCAGTGCATTGCCCTGGATGTTGGATGGCGGCAGGATCGGACCGGTCGGGCGCACGTGCATGGGAGTACGCCTGGGGGGCGTTGCATCGGATTTCTTGAGGCGGGTTATCTCATTCATAGATATCAAGCCGCCCATCGGTGAGAATCATCCGCCGCGCGTTGACCTGATCCATCAGCCCAAGGTCATGGGTGGCGATCACGACCGCAGTACCGAGCCGGTTCAATTCCAGAAACAGGTTGAGAAGCCGCTGCGCCATTGGCGGGTCCACATTGCCTGTAGGTTCGTCTGCGAGCAGGATCTCTGGCCTGTCCATCAGGGCGCGGGCAATCGCCGCGCGCTGCTTTTCACCACCCGAGAGGACCGCCGGCAGGACGTTGATGCGCTCTCCGAGGCCTACCCATTTCAGCAACTCAATGACATCGTTTCGATAGCTGCCCTCGTCCTTCCCGCGCACCCTCAGCGGCAGCGCAACGTTCTCGTAGGTCGTGAGGTGGTCGAGCAGCCGGAAATCCTGGAAGACGATGCCAACGCGGCGGCGAAGCATGGGCAACTCACCGCGCGGGATCTGCGAAAGATCGCGACCGAACATGCGTATCAGACCACGTGTCGGCTTGAGCGACATGAACAATAGCCGCAGTAGCGTCGTCTTACCCGCTCCAGAAGGTCCCGTCAGGAACTGGAAAGACCGCTTCGGGATATCGAACGTCATGTCCCGGAGGATCTCTGGACCCATCCCGTAGCGGAGGCCAACATTCTCGAAGTGAATCAATGGAAAATCCGAGTCCTGATGTTCATGCCATCGGCATTCCCTGCCGAAGGGCATAGTTCAATCGCCATTGGAATAGGTCGTTTTCGAGGCGCGTTCTCGAAGCATTAACCACTGGAATTTACGACTGGGTAGGATTCGATTCAATGCCGAGAATCCTTTGAGTCACTGAAGAGGCAATCATTGGCATAAAGCGCAGCTCCTGCCGACAAAAGGGGAGACCGATGGCCGTCGTCGATATCATGCCACCCGAACCTCACGCCAAGCATGTGCGGCGTGTCCGCCAAGCCGGCGGGTGCGTGACCGACGCAGAGTTCGTGACCATACCTCGAGGAGGATCGCCTGTTCGGTCTTTCGGCGCTCGAGCCGAACGGGGCGACAGTTGGCCGGGGACTGCGGCGAAGTCGACGCCATCCCCTGTAGCGCTTCTTCTGCAGCGTACAGAGCGCGTCCTGTCTGGTTTATCGGCAGACATGTTTTCGGCCGTTGTCGCAATGCTGTTCTTGCTTGTGTTTGGTCTGGCTGGGGGCTTCTCAATGTTCCTCGGTCAAGATGGCGCCGTCGAGAGCGCCTCACCGCTCGATATCACCCATGTCACGGTGACGCCGCAGGATGCGAACGGGATGCAGGTGCTCCTGATCAACGGGATCGTGGAGAACCGCGGCCAAGGAGGGTTGCCGCTTCCTTCCATCAGGGCGGAACTTGTTCGCGACGGGATGCTGCTATCGAGTGCGATGATCGAGCCACCGGTGGTGCACATCCGAGGGAATCAAAGCCACGGCTTTTCTGCGAGGGTTCCGCATCCTGGGGGAAATATGCCTGAATTGAAGCTTTCCTTCGCTGTCGAGGATGCTTCCCGCTCCTGATTGTGCTATCGGCGGCCTCCGGAACTGCCAGGAGAGCCCCATGCCCGTCGTTCGCGGCAAGATCATCGAGCCCCTCTACACCGCCGAGGTCATCGCGGAGCGCAATCGCGCCATCGCCGCCGATATTGCCAGCGGGCCGACGAAGGACCTTCTGGTGATCGCCATCCTCAAGGGCTCCTTTATTTTCGCCGCTGATCTCCTGCGCGCTCTCCATGATGTCGGACTGGCGCCCGAGGTGGAATTCATCACGCTGTCCAGCTACGGGGCCGGCACTGTATCGCAGGGCGTGCGGATCGTGAAAGATATCGACAGCGACGTGAAGGATCGCGACGTTCTGCTGATCGACGACATCCTGGAGTCCGGCCGCACGCTGAAGTTTGCCAAGGAGCTGCTTTACGAGCGCGGCGCCCGCAACGTCACCATCGCCGTGCTGCTCGACAAGAGCGTAAAGCGGCAGGAGAAGCTGGAGGCGGACTACGTCGGCTTCGAGTGCCCCGACTATTTCGTCGTCGGCTACGGTATGGACGTCGCCTATGCCTTTCGTGAACTTCCCTTCGTCGGTGTCGTTACCGGGGATGCCTTGGGCAACAGCTGAGGCTCGGCCGGCGGTAGTTTCTTAACCACGTTGCGCCGCTTCCGGTCCCTCGTTTACTCCTCGGCAAGCAAAGTCTGGTGATTTGCTCCCAATGCTAAACACAAAGGGAAGAAAGCGATCGTCATGGCAAAGATCCTGATAACCGAAGACGAAAGCGCCCTGCGCACCTTTGTTGCCCGTGCCCTTCGTCTCGACGGCCACGAAACCTGTGAAGCGGGCGACGGCGCCGAGGGTCTCGAAAGGCTTGCCGAAGAGAACTTCGACCTTCTGCTCTCCGACATCCGCATGCCAGTGATGGATGGTATCGAGCTGGCCCATCAGGCTGCCGCGCGCCATCCAGAGATGAAGATCCTCCTGATGACCGGCTATGCCGAGCAGCGTGAGCGGGCGGACGACCTTGCCACAAAGATCGTCGATGTCGTGCAGAAACCGTTTGCACTGCCGGAGATCCGCAAGGCTGTCGCAAGGGCACTCGCCGGCGAAAGCTGCTGTGCGGCTTGAGCTGCTAACGGATCTCGAGCAGCCGCTCAAGGTAGCGGCGTTCCGCTTCCCCGGATAGCGCATTGCCGAGACGCTCGCGGATTGCTTCCAGGATCTCGCGGGCCCGTTGAACGTCAATCTCGTCCGGCACCTTCACCTGATCACCGAAATCTGGACCAGCCGTCGCGCGCGGGCGGCCGAGCGGGTCACGGCCGTTCTGGTTGCCTTGCGAAACTTCGCCTTGGCCTTCGCCCTGTCCTTGCCCCTGCTGCATAGCCTGCATCATGTTCTGGGCGCCTTGGCGGAGAGCATTCAGAGCATTTCCCTGGCCTTCGACAGCCTGCTCGCCTTGGCCTTCACCTAGGGCCTCGCCCGCGTTGCCCATCTCACGCTCGGCCTCGCCAAAGCCTTGGCCTGGCTGCATGCCGAGATCCTTCAGGCCTTGCTGAAGTTCCTGCAACTGCTTGCCCAGGCCTTCCTGTTGCGCGCGCAGGTTTTTCAGCGCCTCTCGGAGTTGCTCCGCCGTCATCTGGTCCGTCGGCGAGCCTTGCTGCCCCTGTTGCGGCTGACCTTGTTGTCCCTGCTCGTAGGGCTGTTCGCCCTGCTGGCCTGGATCGCCCCGCTGCATGCGGTCGCGCAACGCTTGGTCCAGTTGGAAGGTCTCGTCCATCAGCCGCTGCTGCTCCTGCATGATCTCGCCGAGCTTGTCGATCTGCTCGCGCATCTGGCTGTTTCGCTGTTGCTGCTGGCCTTGCTGGCCCTGCGGCATCCGCCCAGCCTGCAGATTGTTCATCATCCGCTGCAGCTCCGACAGCATCTGCTGTGCCGCGTCCCGGTTGCCGGAGCGGGCGAGGTTTTCGATCTGGTCCATCATGTTTTGCAGGTCGCGCTGGCGGATCACATTCTCCGCCTGCATG
>DASYHX010000536.1:0-6408 GCA_035998065.1 Pseudorhizobium sp. | reverse complement strand
AACATGGCAAGCAGCATCGCTTTCATCGGTCTCGGTAACATGGGCGGGCCCATGGCTGCCAATCTCGTTCAGGCAGGGCATCAGGTGGAGGGCTACGACCTGTCGTCCCAATCCTGCGACGCCGCAGCCCAGAGGGGTGTCGTGATTGCTGAAACGACCTCGGCTGCGGTCAAGGATGCCGATGTCGTGGTGACCATGCTCCCGGCTGGCAGACACGTCCTTGCCGTCTGGGGTGAGATCGCGCAGGCGCTGAAAGCCGGGACGCTGTTGATCGACTGCTCGACCATCGATGTGGAAAGCGCGCGTGAAGCGCACACCCTGGCCAAGGAAGTGAGCTGCCTTTCGCTGGACGCCCCCGTGTCGGGTGGGACGGTTGGAGCTGCGGCCGGTACGCTGACCTTCATGGTCGGTGGTGATGAGGCTGCGTTCCAGCGAGGCGAGACAATTCTGCAGGCGATGGGCAAGCGGATCGTCCATTGCGGCGGTGCCGGCGCAGGTCAGGCCGCAAAGATCTGCAACAACATGATCCTCGGCATCACAATGGCCGGAGTCTGCGAGGCCTTCGTGCTTGGCGAGAAGCTTGGTCTCTCGCATCAGGCGCTCTTCGACGTAGCCTCCACCTCCTCCGGCCAATGCTGGTCGCTCACGACCTACTGCCCCGTGCCCGGTCCGGTGCCGACTTCTCCTGCCAACAACGGCTACAAACCGGGCTTTGCCGCAGCGCTAATGCTGAAGGACCTGAAACTATCGCAGGAGGCGGCCGCAGCGGCAGGGGCGACAACGGAGATGGGCGCTCGTGCAGCCGCGCTTTATGAGGGCTTCAGCAAGCACGGCCAGGGCGACACCGATTTCTCTGGCTTGATCAACTTCCTTCGCGAAGCGTCCGGCCGTCAGTCGTCCGAATAGCGTTCCTCCGCCCAAGGATCGCCGCGCATGTGGTAGCCGTTCTTTTCCCAGAAGCCGGCTCGGTCGGCATCGAGGAACTCGATGCGGTGCAGCCACTTCGCGCTCTTCCAGAAGTAGAGGTGCGGGACGACGAGCCGCACCGGTCCGCCATGCTCCTCGGCCAGCGGTTCGCCCTGCCAGCTATGGACGACGATGGCATCCTCGGCCGCGAAGTCGGAAAGCAGGAGATTTGTCGTGTAGCCGTCATAGCTCGTCAGCATGACGGCGGCAGCTTCGGGCTGCGGATCGACAGCGTCCAGAAACTCTCGGGTGGTGACGCCGGACCAGTCATTGTCGTAGCGCGACCAGGTCGTCACGCAGTGAATGTCGGAACGCATCTGGGTCTGCGGGAGCGAGAGGAAGGCATCCCAGTCGAAGGTCGCGGGCTTGTTCACCAGTCCGCGGACGTCAAGCCGCCACTGGCCCTTGGAAATCTGCGGTTGCTGGCCAAGGTCCAGCACGGGCCAGTTCTTGACCAGATGCTGGCCGGGCGGCAGGCGGTCCGCATCGGGTCGCGATATGCGGCCGGTGAGGAAGCGGCCTTCTTCGGCCCATTTCCGCTTTGTCCGGGTGAGCTTTGTATCTTCGGTCTGAATGGGCTCGTCGGCCATCCTTCAATGTCCTCTCGTGCGATCTCGTCCCTTGCCACTGGCGATATTCTGGTAAATGGATGGGCAAATCAATCGATCCCTCCGGCCCTCGCGGCCGCCACGCTTCGGAATGCCCAATGCCTCCCTTCAATCCGCTCGTGCAGAAACTGGCTCCTCCGCCTGTGCCCTCCGTATTCGCTTGGGGACGCTCCTATGACGGATCGCGCGGGCCCTTGGTAGATCTGTCACAGGCCGTGCCGGGTTACCCGCCGCATCCGAAGATGCTGGCGTTGCTGAGGGAGATGGCAGGATCGACCGCCTATTGCGGATATGGACCCATTGAAGGCGAGAATGACCTTCGGCGCGTCTACGCAGACCATGTCAGCGAGCTTTATGGCGCCGACATCCGTAGCCAGAACATCCACGTGACGTCCGGCTGCAACGAGGCTTTCATCAGTGCCGCGATGGCGGTCGCCGGAGCCGGCCAGACTGTGCTCATGACAAATCCCTTCTACTTCAATCACGAGACGACGCTCGCGATGATGGGAGTCACGATCAGGACGGTCGATTGTTCGGCCGATGACGGGTTCCTGCCGCGCGTTGATGCCGTTGCGGCGGCCATCACGCCCGATGTCCGGGCGCTGGCGCTTGTTTCGCCGAACAACCCGACGGGGGCCGTTTACCCGCCGGATCTGTTGCGGGAGATCTTCGAGGTCTGCCGCGAGAAGGACATCTGGCTGATCCTCGACGAGACCTACCGTGATTTCCTGCCGGAGGCGGGACGTTCGCCGCACGGTCTCTTTGCAGAGGCTGACTGGGAAGACCGCCTGATCTGCCTCTACAGCTTCTCCAAGTCCTTCTGCATTCCAGGCCATCGGCTCGGCGCCATCACGGCGGGTGCCAAGGCTGTGGAGCAGATCGCAAAGATCATGGATAATATCCAGATCTGCGCTCCTCGTGCGGCACAGGCAGCCGTTGCGCAGGCTCTTCCGATGCTGGCGCAGTGGCGGGAGGAAAACCGGCAGGAAATCGTGCGCCGGGCGAAGACCCTCAGAACGGTGATGGCCCAGTTGCCGGATTGGCGGATCGATGCGGCGGGCGCCTACTTCGCCTTCGTCCGTCACCCCTTTCCGTCGCTGAATTCTGCTGAGGTCGCAGAGCGGATGGCCAAGCAGGCCGGAGTGATCTGCATCCCGGGCATGTATTTCGGTCCGGGCCAGGAACAGTATCTGCGCTTCGCCTTCGCCAATGCAGATGTGCCGACGATAGAGCGTCTGGCTGAAAGGCTCGAGGATTTCGCGGCCGAGTAAGATTTAGGTCATGTTTTGTTCTGCCGGTGCTGCTATATGCAGAGGATCTGAAGAACCGGTGGAACATGGCACAGAGAGCAGGCAGCGCAGATCTTCCGCTTCATGGCGGACGTGTACCGGCGTGGCTCGGCCAGCGGATGACGCGGCTCGGTGCGCTGATCAGCGAAGCGATCGTGCAGCACTACGGCCGCGACGAGTTCCTGCGCCGGCTTGCTCATCCATTCTGGTTCCAGTCCTTCGGTGCCGTGATGGGAATGGACTGGCACTCCTCGGGCATCACGACCAGCGTGATCGGGGCGCTCAAGCGAGGGCTGACACCGCTTTCAGGTGAGCTCGGCATCCATGTCTGCGGCGGCCGCGGACAGCATTCGCGAAGGACGCCGGAAGAGCTTCTGGCCATCGGCAACCGTGTCGGGCTCGATGGTGGCCGGCTCGGCGATATCAGCCGTCTTGTTGCCAAGGTCGACAGCGCTGCCGTCCAAGACGGCTTCGATCTCTACCTCCACGGCTTCATTGTGACGGATGACGGCAAATGGGTGGTCGTGCAGCAGGGCATGAACGGCGATCGGCGGCAGGCACGGCGGTATCACTGGCTGTCCGAAGGGCTGGAGAGCTTTGTCGATTCTCCTCATTCGGCCATCGAGGGCAGGGGGCAAGGGGAGATCGTCAACCTCGCCGACCGACGGGCGGCGGCGTCCCGTCACGGCCAGCTGGACCTTCTCGGTTCGCTGGGGCCGGACAAGCTCGTGGCAGAAGTGATTGCCTTGGAGGGGCGACAGGCGCCGCAACCGGCACAGCCTCTCCTGCCGCATCTCGTCATGCCCGCCCATCACGATGTGCGCGAGAAGGACGTGAACATGCGGCGTCTTCACGCTGCATTCGCGGCTGCTGCCGATCGCGGTCCGGAAGATTTTCCTCAATTGCTTCTGACGCCCGGCGTCGGCGCGCGGACGGTTAAGGCTTTGGCCATGGTGGCGGAGGTGGTTCACGGCGCGCCCTGTCGCTTCTCCGATCCCGCGCGATTCTCGCTCGCTCATGGCGGCAAGGATCGTCACCCGTTTCCAGTTCCGCTCAAGGTCTACGACGAGACGATCAAGGTGATGAAGTCTGCGGTCGGCAAGGGTCGGCTTGGCCGGGAGGAGGAACTGCAGGCGCTGAAGCGCCTTGATGATCAGGCCCGTCGGTTGGAACGCTTCGTCACCGGTCCCGATCTGAAGGAGATCGTCGCGGGCGAGTTCCGTCAGTCCTCAGCCTTCGGCGGCCGGAGCGTGTTTGGCTGGGAGGAGGCGCTTCAGGATGCCGAGCGACAACAAGCCCGCCAGTCCAAGTTCTAGGACCGAAAGTCGTCTCCTCTTAACGCTGTCTGCGCCTCAGGCAGAGGCTCGTCGCTCGGACGTGGAGACAAGCCGCGAAGCTAGCGCACCGATCCGCTCAATCGCCGTGACAAGAACGTCGTCGGGCACGGTGAGCGAAATGCGCAGGAAGCCGGCTGCCTGTTCACCGAAAGATGCTCCAGGCATGACGGCGACACCCTCCTGCCGCAGGAGTTCCCAAGCGAATTGCTCGCCTGTCAGGCCCGTCGCGGAAACGTCGATGAGGATGAACATACCGCCTTCCGGCAGCATGGGCTTCACCAGATTGTTGCCGGCCAGCGCCTGTTCTGCAACGCGAGCGCGACGGCTGTAGTTGGTCCGCATGGTCGATGCCATCGGGAAATCTTCCGACAGGGCCATCGCCGTCATATCCGCGATGAAGGGCTGGACGCCAAACAGCATGGTCTCGGACACCGGCAGCACTTTACTGCAAAATTCTGCCGGACCTGCGGCCCAGCCGCTGCGGAAACCGGGTGCCGCATGCGACTTGGAGATCGACGACACGACGATCGTTCGTTCGGCCAGTTCCGGCAGGTCGAAGGGCGACGAAAACTCGATGGTCTCGAATACCAGTTGCTCATAGACTTCATCGCAGACGATCCAGAGGTCATGCTTGCGGCAAACCTCTCCGATTGCCTTAATCTCCTCGGCCGTCAGCACGGCACCGGTCGGATTATGCGGGGTGTTCAGCAGGACGGCACGGCATTCCGGCGTCACCGCACGGTCGAGATCTTCCGCCTGCATATGAAAACGATTTTCCGGTTTCAGTGGCACGTAAACCGGGTGTGCGCCGGTTGAGGAGATCACGCCTTCGTATGTGGCATAAAGCGGATTGCCGACCAGCACGCCGTCACCTGCCTCCACAAGTCCCGCCATGACCGCGTAAAGCGCCGTCTGCGTGCCGGGGAAGCAGAGGAAGTTGGCTTCCGTCACATCGGCTCGCCGCTTGGAATACTTCTCGACCAGAGACTTAAGGACTGACGGCTCTCCACGGCCGTTGGAATAGCGGAGGCGACCGGCATACATGGAGCGGACCGCCTCATCGAGAAGGGATTTTTCAGGGGCCACGTCCGGCTCGCCGATCGTCAGTTCAATGATATCGGCACCGGCGGCCTTCATGCGGCGCGCTTCACTGTGAACGGCCCACCGACCGGACCCAAGATTGGCGAGGCGCTCGGTGATGGAGGCGTAGCGCATGAGGATTCCTTCTTTGTGATCTGGTTTTAGGACAGCTCGCCCGGAGGAAGCCTCAGCATGGCTTCAACCGAGGCGATGGCTGTCTCAGACAGTTCTTCATTCTTGAACAAGTCCGGGGCGAGGGTCCCCTCAAGCCACAGACCGTCGATCAATCCGTTCACCGCAATCGCGTAGGCGCGGCATTCCTGCTGACTTACAATTCGGCCTCGTTCCGCGAAAAAGGCGACCAGCAGCTCTTCGAGTGCTGCCAGAAAGGAGACGTAGCTCTCGCGGTGGATTGCGGCGAAGGCTGGGTCAAGCGGGATGTGGCTGATGAAGGCGGCCCAAAGCGAGAGCGTTCGGCTGTCCGTCACCGGCGGGGTGACGTTCGCCACGATGAAACGCCTCAGCCGGATCTTGGTGTCGGCCCCTTCGGCAGCGGCTTTGGTGATCTCCGTGATGCCGTCCATCAGTTGCCGGTAAGCGGCCTGCAACATCTGGTCCTTAGTCGCGAAATAGTGGCGGATCAGTCCGCCTGTCACGCCGGCCCTGGCGGCAATCTGCCGTACTGTCGCGCCCTGAATGCCGGCTTCTGCGATGCAGTCCAGCGTGGCGTCGATGAGGTCCTCGCGCCTTTCCGTTTCGGTTGCCCGGCTATAGGATCTACGTGTCACGGCCAAGGCGAAGCGTCCTGCAGAGGAGATGCGTTACGGTGCAGTCGGCAGCCCAGGCAAGCCGGGGCTGCAAAGAACAAGCGCTTGTTATACGCTTGAATAATAGGATGGCAAGGGGCTAACGGCGTCCGTTGGCGAGCTTGGCGGCAGCAGGTCGGCGGCGCAAGGCCAGCATCGCGGCTGCGCCAACGAAGGGTCCGATCGCCAGGATCGAGAAGGTCCACTGCCACCCGCCAAGCCAGTTCGCAAGCTGCGGCATCAGCCAGATCATTCCTATGGTGAGCGCAAAGCCCATACCCATCTGCAGCGAGAGAGCCGTTCCCACATAGGCTCGGTCGGC
>DASYHX010000033.1:0-7831 GCA_035998065.1 Pseudorhizobium sp. | reverse complement strand
GTCCAGCCCCTTCCCCTTCTCCGACGATGTGGCAACGATCTCCGGGTAAGCGGCTGGTCGCTTGCGGATCTTCTCGGCTGTTTCCGTGATCAGCCGAGGCACGCCAGCTTCCTTGATCTTGTCGGTCTTGGTGAGGACGATCTGGTAGGAGACGGCAGCCTTGTCCAAGAGGTCCAGGACCTCCTCGTCGTTCTTCTTGACGCCGTGGCGGCTGTCGATCAGCACATAGACCCGCTTCAGTGTCGCCCGGCCCCGCAGATAGTCGAAGACGAGCTTCGTCCAGGCATCCACCTGGTCCTTGGGTGCCTGCGCATAGCCGTAGCCCGGCATGTCGACGAGCGCCATCGGCGGCAGGTCGCCGCCCTCGCCGGAGTAGCCCTCGGGCACGAAGTAGTTGAGCTCTTGCGTGCGCCCGGGCGTGTTCGACGTCCGCGCAAGGCCTTTGTGGCCAACCAGGGCGTTGATCAGCGAAGACTTTCCCACATTGGAGCGGCCGGCAAAAGCGACCTCCAGCGGCCCTTCCGGCGGAAGGAATTTCAGCGATGGCACGCCGCGGATGAAGATCCAGGGGCGGCCGAAGAGCGGCTTCTCTTCCGAGTTCGTGGTCGCGGGCATGTTCATCTCGTTTTCTGGATACCTGGAAGGCAGGGCTTCCCGGTTTTGCTCCTGCTTGTCAAGCTTGGGCGGACGGCAAGGCAGCCTCCAACAAAAAAGCCCCGGATTTGACCGGGGCTTTTGATTATTTGGTAGGGGCCGGCTTTCGCCGGAACATTCCCTTGATGTTGTCGAAGAGCTCGATCTTTGCGCCATGCCGCTTCATGATCAACGCCTGCTGCATGATGGACAGCGTGTTGTTCCACGCCCAGTAGATCACCAATCCTGCCGGGAATGTCGCCAGCATAAAGGTGAAGATCAGCGGCATCCAGTTGAAGATCATCGCTTGCGTGGGGTCCGGCGGCGTCGGGTTCATGCGCATCTGCAACCACATGGTGATGCCCATGATCAGAGGCCATACGCCGATCATCAGGAACGACGGAACATCGTAAGGCAGCAACCCGAACAGGTTGAACAGCGACGTCGGGTCCGGTGCGGACAGATCCTGGATCCAGCCGAAGAAAGGTGCATGGCGCATCTCGATGGTGACGTAGATGACCTTGTAGAGCGCAAAGAACACCGGGATCTGCAGGAGGATCGGCCAGCAGCCCGCGATCGGGTTGATCTTCTCCTCCTTGTAGAGCTGCATCATGGCTTGCTGCATGGCCATACGGTCATCGCCATGCTTGGCCTTCAGCTCTTCCATCTTCGGCTGCATGCGCTTCATGTTGGCCATGGAGGCATACTGCTTGCTGGCAAGCGGGAAGAAGATAGCCTTGACGACGATCGTCGTCAGCAGGATCGCTACGCCGAAATTGCCGAAGTAGCGGAAGAAGAAGTCCATCAGGTGGAACATCGGCTTGGTGATGAAGTAGAACCATCCCCAGTCGATCAACAGCTCGAAGCGCGGGATCGAGTATTCGGCTTCATAGCGGTCGACAAGCGGCACTTCCTTGGCGCCGGCAAAAACGAGGTTCTTGACCTCAGCCGACTGACCGGGCTCAACCGTCAGTGCATCGCTGCGGAAGTCAGCCTGGTAGCGCGGCTGCCCATCTTTGAAATGCGAGAAGCGGGAATCGTAAGGCAGCGACTGCGGCGGGACGAGCGTAGCAGCCCAATACTTGTCGGTGATTCCGATCCAGCCGCCCGTTGCCTTCTGGTTGGCAATGGCTTCCTCTTCGACATCGCCGTAGCTTTCTTCGACAAGGCCGGTTTCGCCGAGAACGCCGATGAAGCCTTCATGGATGACGTAGACCGAAGGGGTCGCCGGCTTGTTGTAGCGCGTAACCCGCCCATAAGGCGAAAGCGTCAGGGCCTCGCCCGTGGGATTCTGAATGCTGTCGGTTACGCTGATCATGTAGTGATCATCGACGGAAATTGTGCGCGTGAAGACGACGCCTTTTTCATTGGTGAAAGAGAGCGTCACCGGCGCGTCGACGCCCAGCGTGTCGCCACTGGCAAGTGTCCAGGCTGTCGTCGGGCCTGGCACGGCGCCGGATGTTTCACTCTGAACGAAGCCCAATTCCGTGAAGTAGCCGCCAGCCGTATTGGCGGGGGAGAAAAGGGTGATGATCGGGCTGCTGTCGTCGACAGTCTCGTGGTACTCGCGCAGCTTCAGGTCGTCGAAACGCGCACCCACCAGATTGATTGAGCCGGAAAGGGCAGGGGTGTCGATCTCAACGCGTGGGCTTGCCGCAACAGCCTGCTCACGGTTTTGTGTTGCCTCGGCCTGCGTTCCAACTGGCAATGCGCCGCTGCTCGTGACGCCGGGACTTTCCGGAGCGACGGGCTGCGGTGCTTCACCCTGAAGCGCCTGCTGCGCTTCCAGCGCGCGCTGCTGGGCCTCCATCCTCGGGTTCATGTAGAAGAACTGCCAGGCAAGAACGATCACCACCGATAGGGCGATCGCGATGAAGTAGTTGCGGTTTTTTTCCATCATGCTTTCCTGGAACGGGCCTCCTCGGACCGCTTTTGTTTCGGCCGTGCCGTGATGCGCTCGACAAGCTGGGCGGTCAGTTCGGCGAAGGGCATCGTGAGGATCTCCCGCCGCGCGACAATGACATAATCGTGTCCCGGCTTCATTGCAAACGCGGCAGAATGTCTAACCGCCTCTTTTAGTCGGCGTCGCATCCGGTTCCGTTCGACGGCGTTTCCGTGCTTTTTGGTGACGGTGAAACCAACGCGTGCCTGCGTGTCAGGCTCCTGTCGATCAAGAACTTCGACCAAGAAGTTCTTGCCTCGCCGCATTTCTCCCGCGCGCACGGCAAGAAACTGCGGGCGGCTTTTCAGCCGCCCGGCAGTTTTTTTGTGTTTCTCGTCAGTGGCCACAGCCCGACTGACGGGCATTCCCGGCCCTTAGGCCGAGAGACGCTTGCGGCCGCGTGCGCGACGAGCTGCAAGAACCTTGCGGCCACCTGCGGTCGCCATGCGGGCACGGAAGCCGTGGCGGCGCTTGCGGACAAGCTTCGACGGTTGAAAGGTACGCTTAGACATTTATTTAACACCGCGGTGTGCGGCCCTTCTTGAATTTGCCTTACGGCAACAGCGTTTCGGAGACGTCCCGCCAAAGGTCGCAAGGAAGCGAGCCTGCAAAGGCTGAACATGCGCGGCTTATAAGAGAACTTGCCCCGAAAAGTCAAACGCCGGCTCGTCACGAGCAGGCTTGGGGGATCATTCTGACAAAATCTCTCCCGTCAGGAGCCGGGCCTCACCCGCTAAAGTAACAGGTGAGAATTCGCAGTCTCTAAAATTTCGCGGTGAGTCTGCCGTCTTTCTCAAATGTTCCAATAAGTTAGATTCGATGCTGCCTCTGGCTGCGGTCCTCCAGCGAGGCTTAGCGTCAAGCGTTCCTTAAGTCTTGCATGCCAATTCTTGTACTGAACTGGGAATAATCGGCATCCACCGTTTCCCTGAGCACGTCATTATGCAGGATAGGGAAACACGATGAAGATCCGGGGCAAGATTAATCTTCTGGTTGGTCTGATGAGTGCGGTCGCGCTAATCGTAGGGGGCTTGTCTCTCTTCGCTTTGTCGGAATACCGCACAAAGATGAATGCTTATGAGGCTGCGGCGCATCGAGCCCATCTTGGAGAGAGCCTAAACCGTCTCGTCACGGCTGTGGTTATGGATGCTCGAGGGATCTATGCATCCAAGACGACCGATCAAGCTGCCAAGTTCGGGGCTGGGCTTCATGAGAGCCTTGACAGCATGGACAAACTGCTGGGCGATTGGAAAGCCATCATAACCGAGGGCGAACAGGCTGATTTTCAGAACCTGATGCAGCGCGCGTCGGAGTTTAGAGCGTTCCGAAGCGAGACGGTACGTCTTGGGACGGAAGTCGGACCGGAGGCGGCAAACGAGCAGGGCAACAACGAGGGCAACCGCAATAACCGTAAGGCATTCCAGGCCGAGATCGACAAGATTGTTGCTGCGGATCTGGCGGAACTGGGCGCCGTTGATGCCGAGATGGATGCCTTTAGCAGCACCATCGTCCTCACCTTGGAAATTGTAACGCTTCTCGGCGTCGGTGCTGGGGCCACATTCGGCCTTTACCTCGGGCGCCGCCAGTTAAGCGCGCCGCTCATCGAGATCACCAGCAGCATGCAGAAGATCGCCGCCGGTGACTACGCCACCGCCATACCGTCCATCGGACGGGCCGACGAAATCGGCGAGATGGCTGCTGCCGTGGAAGTCTTCAAGCGCAATGGACTGGAAGTTGCGCGCATGAATGAACAGGAGAGCGGCAGCCGGGCGCGCAGTGATGACTTGCGCATGCGCATGGAAGCAGTCGTGGGCGCCGCTGTGGAAGGTGACTTCAGCAAACGCATCGACAAGCAGTTTGGCGACGAGAGCCTCGACAATTTTGCCCGAAACGTGGATCAGCTTCTCACCGCGGTGGAAGTTGGCGTCAGCGAGACGGGTCGTGTGGCCCGATCGCTTGCACAGGGAGACCTGACGCAACAGATGTCCGGCAACTTCCGCGGAGCCTTTGCGGAACTGCAAGCGAATGTGAATGCGGCCGTCGAAAGCCTTCGCGATGCGATGCAGAGCGTTCGTGGCAGCACCAGCACGATCAGCGGTGGCTCCAACGAACTGAGCAGCGCGACGAACGACCTTTCGAAGCGGACCGAACAGCAGGCTGCAGCACTGGAGGAGACATCGGCCGCTCTTGACCAGATCACGGCTGTCGTCCGCACCTCGACCGAGCGCGCCCAAGAAGCCACGGTCATGGTAAGCGAAGCGAAGGAAAGCGCAGTGCAGTCCGGTGCCGTCGTGCGCAATGCAGTGGAAGCCATGGAGCGCATCGAACAGGCCTCGCGCGAGATTGCGCAGATCACCAACGTCATTGACGAGATTGCCTTCCAAACCAACCTTCTCGCGCTCAATGCCGGAGTGGAAGCGGCGCGCGCCGGCGAGGCGGGCAAAGGCTTTGCGGTGGTGGCACAGGAAGTGCGCGAGTTGGCACAACGCTCGGCTGCGGCTGCCAAGGATATCAAGGGGCTGATCACCAAATCGGGTGAAGAGGTTGCCGGTGGGGTCCGGCTCGTTCAGAAAACGGGTGAAGCTCTTTCCGAAATTGAGAGCAGGGTGCTGCGCATCAACGACCACATCCATTCCATCGCGATCGCAGCGAAAGAACAGGCTACCGGCCTGCAGGAGGTCAATACAGCCATCAACCAGATGGACCAGGTGACGCAGCAGAACGCTGCAATGGTTGAGGAAACGTCCGCGGCAACGCAAAAGCTGTCGTCAGAAGCCTCCGGTCTCTTCTCCATGGTCTCGCGCTTCAATATCGGGAGCGGTAATGCTCGCGCAGTGCCTTCTACGGCAGGTCATGTGTCTGCCCCACGTGCTGCAGAGCGCTCCTCGGCAACCAGCTCGGCACGCCCTGTCGCTGCCTCCGATCAGCCGGCACGGGTCTCTCCCGCTCGCGCAATGACCGGGAAGATCGCCAAGGCATTCGGGATGGGAGCACCCGCTTCTGCCGCTGCCGTTGCCGAGGCAAACTGGGAAGAATTCTGATCGACCTCCAGGCAATGCCTTGAAGAGGGCCGGAAGCGCTGCTTCCGGTCCTCTTGTTTGTGCGCAGCGAAAAAGCTGCTAAAAGAGTGTGGGGCGCAACCGAAATAGCTGCTGCGGGGATTCGGCGGCCTTGCAGTCTGGAGAGCCGCATGAGCGGTGAAATGCCCACCGATGTGAGCGGTGCATTCCATGAAACGGCGCCGGAGGCGATGCCGGCACTTTTTCGCGGGCTTTCGGGTCGCCTGCTCTGGATGACAATTCTCTTCGTGATGCTCGCCGAGGTCTTGATCTTCGCGCCCTCGGTTGCTGGCATGCGCATGAATTGGCTGCGCGACCAACTCGACACCGCAGCCGCAGCCGGGATCGTGATCGACGGACTTCAGCCAGCTGAACTGCCGCGCAGCGTGCAGGATGATACGCTCCTGGCGACGGGCACCAAGGTTATCGCGCTTCGCAAGGATGGCACTTCGCGGCTGCTGGCCGCCGTCGATGTCCCCCCACAGGTGGACGATCAATACGATTTAGCTGATGTGCCGCTTCTCGTCTCCATCCGCGACGCCATGGATACGCTCTTCTTTGGTGGCGGTCGCGTGATGCGGGTCTTCGGACCCGTCGGCGAGTCCGATATGATCATCGAGTTGGTGATGACGGACGGCGCGTTGCGCAAGGATATGTTGAGCTACGCCCGTATGATGTTCACCCTGTCGCTCGTGATTTCGCTGATCACCGCCGTTTTGATCTTCCTCGCCATCAATCGCATGATGATCCGCCCGATCCGGAACCTGACGCGCAATATGCAGCGGTTTTCTGAGCGACCGGAGGATCCGCAGCGGGTGTTTGCCGGTGATGCAGCCAAAGGGGAGCTTGCGGTCGCCGGACGTCATCTCGCTTCCATGCAGGTAGAGCTTCAGCGCACTCTGAAGCAGCAGAAAAACCTCGCGGATCTAGGCCTCGCGGTATCGAAGATAAATCACGATATGCGTAATATTCTTGCCTCGGCGCAGTTGATGTCTGACCGCTTGGTCGATGTCGACGATCCGATGGTCAGGAGTTTCGCGCCTAAGCTCTTGCGAACAATCGATCGCGCGGTCGGCTATACGAACGAGGTCCTGTCTTATGGCCAGGCAACGGAAGCTGCCCCCCGGCGGCGCCGGGTTCGGTTGGTCGCCCTATGCCAGGAAGTGCGAGATATACTGGCGCTTGATCCGGATGGCGGCATCGAGTTCATCGAACAGATCTCCGACGACCTTGAGGTGGATGCCGATGGCGAACAGTTATTCCGGGTGATCCACAATATTTGCCGCAACGCCGCCCAGGCCCTGACGACTTTCCATCCGGAGGATTCGGCAACGATCCGCAGAATCACGCTGAGCGCCCAGCGTATCGGCAGCGTCGTCAGCATCTCGATTGACGATACGGGGCCCGGCATGCCGCGCAAGGCGCGGGAAAACCTCTTTGCGGCCTTTCGCGGTTCGGCGCGTTCCGGAGGTACTGGACTCGGGCTTGCTATCGCGCGCGAGCTTGTCCTGGCACACGGCGGCACGATCGCCTTGGTGGAGAAGCCGGGGCCGGGTACGCAATTCCGAATAGAGATCCCTGACCAGCCGGTCGCACTTGAGGACTATCGGGTCCGGGCCTGACGATTTGTCTATCGTGTCAAAGCGACCTCACAAAAATCAGCTTTGGTCCGAAAATCGCTTGCAATACGTTTGGGGAGCCTTTAGAGGATCGCCCACGCAGACGGCACCGCCGCTTGCCGCACGCACCCGTAGCTCAGCTGGATAGAGCACCAGACTACGAATCTGGGGGTCAGGAGTTCGAATCTCTTCGGGTGCGCCATTTCTCCTAGTCTCGTTAGTATGCCGTCACTAAGGCCACCCGGTATTCCAGGATGATCAGATGTCCTTGGGAAGGTTTGTGGGAAGGTCCATATCACCGTCTTTCAGGACGAGAGTCTTCATCCCGTCGTCAAGTCCAGCCACCGCCGACGGAGGCTCCAGCGCTCCGGCTTGCTGTAGCTCGATCAACCGCGTGGCTCCAAAAAGATCTCCATTCTCCGCCGCCATCGCATAAAGATCGGCTGCCTGCTGCAGGTCAGGTTCAATCCCTTCGCCCGTCTCCAGCATGATGCCGAGATTAACCATTGCATCAACATTGCCGCGGGCAACAGCCAGGTCGTACCAAGCAATTGCTGTCTGATCATCGGCCGGCACTA
>DASYHX010000481.1:0-4766 GCA_035998065.1 Pseudorhizobium sp. | reverse complement strand
CCGCTGATCGACAAAGAAAAAGGGCAAGCGGAAGCCGCGGCCCTTGAGGTGTGAAGGACAAAGCCTTCAGAGGGGACCAGCTGACGCCAGAACCGGGAGGACCATCCAAACGTCAACCAGCCATGGGCGTGAGTTTGCCGAAGCGCAATGCCATGCTGCGGGCGTCATGCCTAAGAAGACAACAAAATCATCTTATCGCCGTGGTGCTGCTGGCGCGGGCGGGAGTGATGGATCTCCGGGCTGGCTTGGAACAACGTTTGACGGGCCAACGAACGTCCGCTGTATGGAACAGGTCCCCACCAGCCTGGCGGCCGCACTACGTCTTCTAACCGCCTTGATCTAACACCTGACGGATCTTCCGTGCCAATTCTTCGCGAGAATAAGGCTTCGATAGAAGCTTTACACCGACATCCAACCTGCCTTCGTGTACGATCGCGTTCTCGGCATAGCCGGAGGTGAACAGCACGGAAATGCCTGGAAAACGCTGTCTGGCCTTCCTTGCAAGCTCTGAACTGCGCAGCGGGCCAGGCATCACCACGTCGGTGAACAGAAGGTCGATCGGGATCCCGCTCTCGATAATGCTGAGCGCGCTCTCGGCGTCCTTGGCGGTAAGCACACGGTAGCCGAGCTCGTGCAGGAGATCGATCACGGTAGCCCGAACTTCTTCGTCGTCCTCTGCCACAAGGATGGTCTCTGTTCCGCCCGTCACGGGTCCCACCTTCAAGTTTGCGGGAGCATCTTCCGCCTGTGCCGAACGTGGAAGGTACAGGTGCACGGAGGTTCCATGACCAACCTCGCTGTCGATCTTGACGTGTCCGCCGGACTGCTTGACGAAGCCGTAGACCATGGAGAGCCCGAGTCCCGTACCTTTACCGACGGGCTTGGTGGAGTAGAAAGGTTGGAACACCTTTTCCAGAACCTCCTGCGTCATTCCGGATCCCGTGTCCGTGACACAGATCATCACGTACTGGCCGGCCCTGACCTCTGCATGGCTTCTGGCATAGGCGTCGTCGAGAAAGGCATTGGCTACTTCGATCGTCAGCTTGCCCTGCCCGTCCATGGCGTCGCGCGCGTTGATCGCAAGGTTAAGGATGGCGTTCTCGATCTGGGCGGGGTCAACCAAGGTGTTCCAGAGGCCCCCACCGCGGATAATCTCCACTTCCACTGCTTCGCCCAATGTTCTCTGCAGCATGTCTCCCATGTCGATAATCAGGCGGCCAAGGTTCACGACGCGGGGATCCAGCGGTTGCCGGCGCCCGAATGCGAGGAGCTGGTTTGCAAGCTTCGAGCCGCGGCTCACGCCCGCGAGAGCATTGGCTAACCGCCGTTCCGCGCGCTCGTTGCCGGCGACGTCCTTGCCGAGCAGATGGAGATTTCCCGAGATAACCTGCAGGAGGTTGTTGAAGTCGTGGGCGACGCCGCCCGTCAACTGACCGAGTGCCTCCATCTTCTGGGCCTGCCGCAGCGCCTCTTCAGCCTCGTTGCGCGCGGCGATCTCGGCGGCTACCCTCTGCTCAAGGACCTCCGCGTTATGTAGGAGGATCTCGCGGGCTTCGACGATGTCCTGGATGTCCGTGCAGGTGCCGAACCAGTGGTTGATCGTGCCGTCGGAAAGATGAATCGGGGTGCCGCGGGTCTTGAACCAGCGATACGTCCCCGAGCTTTCCCTGATCCTGTAGTCGATATCGTAGGGATGACGTCCCTCAACGGCGCCGAACCAGTGCTCGCGCGTTCGCTCTCGATCATCCGGATGAACGACCAGGTCCAGCCACCCCAAGCCGAGCTGCTTTGTCTCGTCGATGCCGGTATACTCCAGCCACTGCCTGCTGAAGTAGTCGCAGTTTCCTTCGGGATCACAGGTCCAGACAAGCTGAGGCAGGCTCTCGGTCACCGTCCTAAACCTGAGCTCGCTCTCCCGGAGCCCACGTTCGGCCGCAATACGATCGGTCACGTCGTGAAGAGAGATGGAAGCGCCAAGGAATTCGTCGCTGGCTCCCCTGATCGGCGCGAAGCTCACTTCAAATGCTCGAAGGCGACCGCCGAGATCAAGGACCGTCTCTTGCCCCGAGCCACGCCCGCCCGTTCGAGCCGATTGAAGGCCACGCTCCAGATCGTCCACTACCCCCGGCGGTAGAACATCTGCCACCGGACGACCGACACCATCGTTTGGCATCAAGCCGAACAGGTCTGCTGCGGCAGCATTGAATGCGGTGATGCGGCCATCTGGATCCAGGGCCAGAAAGGCGTCCGGCGCCTGGGACAAAAGCGTCGCGAGGTAGCTCTCGGAGACCAGAAGTTGCCGGGCCCGCAGTTCCCCCGCTTGCTTCGCCTCGCTCTGCCGGACATTGCCGATCTGCAGGTTGATCCGATCCTTCAACTGCGCGACGGAATTTCTGCGCAAGCCTTCTTCCAGAGCCGCCTGAAGGACTTCAGCGAGCCCTTGAGGAGTGGACGCGGCGTCAACGGTCCAGGCGGAGGCAAGACGAGGGACGAAGGGAAGACTTGCGCGTAGCCGCTTCAACTTGGAGGCGGGGAGCATGAAGACGATCTGCGGCGATGCCGCCGCATGCTGCAGGAGGTCCCGAGCCTGGCTCAGCACGTCCTCGACTTCATCGCCGAAGACCACGACGTCGGGGTCCTTGCCAGTGGCCGCGTCACGGATCAGCAGGGCCGATACCAGTTCAGCAGCGCGACCGACGACGGTTTCTTTCTCGCGGGCGCCGATGAAGAGGATACGACTGCTCATGGACATCAAAGCAGAGGGAGGCCGAGAAGGGATCTTCCGAGCCAGGTCTGCAGGAGGTGCGTGGTGGGCGACATGACATGGGCGGCACGCGCATCCCGGTGGAGGCGCGCGATCTGGCTGTTCTCAGCGTAACCCCTTCCGCCCACAAGCATCATCGCCGTTTCCGTGACCGACGTGACCGTATGTGCGACCCGCGACTTGGCGGCAAACAGGCTCAGTGCAGCATCCGGTGCTCCGGCATCGGCTGCGCGAGCCGCGCTGCGGATGAGTTGCCGGGAAGCTTCGAGCTCCGTCCATGCCTCAGCCACCTGGTGCCATAGCACCGGGACCTCGCTGAGGGTCTCCCCGGTGTGGCTGTGCACGCGGGACTTGAGGTGTTCTATGGCGAGATTCAAAGCGGTTCTCGCAATCCCGAGGTAGACGCCCGACATTGCGATAAGAAAATACGGGGCGACGATTTCGAAGACATACCAGATTTGATCGCCTTCAGCACCGAGCAGGTTCTTGGCCGGCACTGTCGCATTGCGCAGGAGGACTGCTTTTGAGCTATTGCCTCGCATTCCAACTCCATGCCACGCGCCCTGCCATTCAAGCCCCTCGGTGCCGCCCTCGATGACAATGCAACTAAAAGCGCCCGGATCGAGCTGGCTACCTCGTGCCACGGCGGAAACAACATAGCTGTCCGCGTGTCCGCCACTGGTGACGAAGCTCTTGTGGCCATCGATCGAGTACTGGTCGCCCTGCAGATGGAACTGGCTCTGAGGGAGAAAGAAGTGTGAGCCCGTCGTCGGCTCGCTTAGGGCGAGGGAGGTGATGTGTCGTCCCTCGGCAATGGGGACAAGGAAACGTTCCTCCTGATCGCGTGTCGCCTTCGCCGCCAGTACCTTCGCCGCCACGCTGTGCATGCCGAAGCACATGGCGGTCGAGCTGCACGCCGCACCGAGTTCCTCGGTAACGACCGCAAGAGCAAGCAGCCCTTGCTCCAGTCCTCCGAGGCGCTTTGGAATGTGCAGGCCCATCAGGCCGGACTTCGCTATTGCCGCCATGCCTTCGGCAGGCCAGATGCCCTCTTGATCGACCTTTGCGCAGATAGGGAGCAGATTCCTGGCCGCGACGTCTGCTGCCAATGACTGCAGTGCAAGAAGATCCGGCTTGAGGCCCGAAGCACTCATGTTTTACCTGCTGCGAAGTGGTGTCTGGCGTGGATATAGCGTGCGGCCCGAGGTACGCCTAGCGCTCTTGAGGGAAATTCGTGGATCATGCGGGCGCAGAGAGAATGATCCCCGTCCGATGCAGCGGGAGAAAAAGCTTATGGGGCCGAGGCTGCTCGTGAACGAGACGATCTCGCTGTTCATGGAGCGATGGGAGGCCGAAAAGGCGCACCTTCCCATGCACAAGGATGTCGTCGATGCCATCGATAAGCACCTCCCGACCTTGCCGATTGTCACCGGCAAAGCGTGAAAGGATGCGGCCTAAGCCGCATCCTCAATGTCATGAGTGGACGCCAGAGACATCGGCCAATCTCTGGCCTCAGAGGCTTTGGAAGCTGCCATGAAGACGCCTTCTGTCGGGCTTCAGGATGGTCTGCCAGGTCTTGATGTACTGGACATGAACTGAGGTGCTCCCCAATTTTTGGGCCCGCGGGAGCGCGAATTTTTACGGTGTTCAGCTCATGTCGGCGGGGGTGCCGCTGAGCCCCACATGAGCGAAATCGGTACCTTGTTGCCAATCGCGTTATGTGGCCGGAACTCGTTATAATCTCTCTGAACAAGTTAAACGGGGGTATCACCTAGTAGCCGGAGACATGCGGCAGCCATGTCGACAGGAATGGTACGAAGGTGATGAGCAACAGAATGACGAGGTAAGCAAACAGGAATGGTGTCATCTCGCGCGAAATTTCGCTGACCCTGATCCTCACGGTGGATGAGACCACGTAGAGCAACTGGCCCACAGGCGGCGTGATCAATCCGATCGTCAGATTGATGATGACGACCATGGCAAAGTGGATCGGATCAATGCC
>DASYHX010000419.1:0-3079 GCA_035998065.1 Pseudorhizobium sp. | reverse complement strand
CGCCTAACGCCTTGCTGCGTCTTAAAGAAACAGGCGACCTCGGCAACGTCCGACACCAGGAAACGACGCCCAAGGAACTCGACCGGCTGCTTGGGGGCGATGCCGTCCACCAGGGCGTGGCGCTTGAGGTCGACCCGGTGAGCCGCTTCGGGCTCGACGACATCTCGCCCCTCCGCCTCGTTGTCGTTCTTGACCAAATTACCGACCCTCACAATGTCGGCGCCATCCTCCGCACGGCCTGCGCCTTTGGCGCCGACGCGGTGATTACCACGGCCCGCCACTCCCCGCGCGAGACCGGCGTCATGGCCAAATCAGCCTCCGGCGCCCTCGATCTCGTGCCAATGATCGAAGTCCGCAATCTCGCCGACGCGCTGGAAAAACTCAAAGGACGCGGCATGTTGGTGCTCGGCTTTGATTCAGAAGCTGAAGCGCCGCTGCGCCCGCGCAGCTCTGGTCAGCCACTCGCCATCGTCATGGGCGCCGAGGGCAAGGGCCTCCGCCAACGCACCCGCGAGCTGTGCGACGAGATGGTCAAGCTCGATATGCCCGGGCCAATCAAATCGCTCAACGTCTCCAACGCCGCGGCAATCGCCCTTTTCGCCGCCATCGCCGGAAATGCCCCATGAGCCAGTTCGAGCCCTTTGCCATGGCCCTCCGCCTCTCCGGCGTCACTATCAGCCAGAGCGATTTGGAAGTCGCCATAAAGCAACTGGCCAGCCGCTGGGAACAAGAAGATGCCGACAGCCACTATGCTCAGATAGATCTGCCCGAGCGCAACCCGGTGCGGTCAGTGCTCGATTTCGCTGAACAGTCTGGCCCTGCGATAGCGGCCATGCTTGAGGATCGTCGCATTGGCAGGGCCGTGCTCGACATCGCCTTTGATTACCCCGAGGAAGGCGAAGCCATGTCCGCCCGCCTCCCCGCTCACATGGTCGCAGCCATCGCGGCACAGGGGATCGATATCGAAGTTTCGGTCTACCTAACCGATGTCGAGGAAGACGACGAGGACTGAACCGCTGCAGACGCAGGAGCTTCTGCGGTGACGAGATCCCGGGCGAAAATGCCGCCATTCTTTGGCACAAGCCGAACAACGGAATAACCTCGTTCCGCCAGCGCCTCGAGGAAACTGGGCAGCAAGTCCACAGTACGCTCGTGGATGTCATGGAAGAGGATCACCCCGCTGCCCCGCGCCTCCAGCCGGTCCAGTGTCCGAGCTGCGACCACCTCCGGCGTATCTTTGTAGTAATCCTTGCTGTCGATATCGACATCGAGCACCACGATGTTGCCCTGCAGCATGCTGGTTCGCAAGAACCCGGTTTGCGACAGATATGGAAAGCGGAAGAACGGCGACAGCGTCTGTCCGGACGGCGCCAGAGCGGCCGCCACTGCTCTTTCGCCGCGGGCGATCTCGTTGATCGCTTCCTGTCGACCAAGGGTGCTCAGATCGACGTGATCGAAGGTATGGCTGCCCACCGTATGGCCACTAAGGGCGACACGCTGTGCAAGACGCGGATGGGCCTGCGCCGCCGAACCCAGCATCAAGAAAGTAGCCTTCACGTTGAAGGTGTCGAGAGTGGACAGGATGGCGTCGGTACGCCCGGGGCGCGGACCATCATCGAACGTGAGCACCACTTCGCCAGGCTGCAGGACGATTTCGCTGGTAGAGGCCACCGCGAGAGTGCGCCCCCCAAGGTGACGAGTGGCAAAGATTCGCTTTGGCATGGGCTGTACCGGGAGATAGCTGCGCACCGGGCCGATGCTGTTGGTCAGGACTGAAGCGTCAGCAACTTCTATCGGTGAAGGCGGCTTTGCACATCCGGCAAGAGCCAAGCCCACAAGCGCACATGCGACAACAAAACGGGAAACCAACACCGAAGAACTCTGCCCCTTGAGAACTTGGCAGAGTTTTTCTGATTATGGTTAAAGAACCGCTCACGAGAACTTAAGCATTACTTACCAGAGAGTGCAACGGCACGCCGACATAGGGTATCCAGCGCACTTAGAAACGCGGATCGATCAGCAGCGGTGAAGCCACGATTGTAGCCCTGGATCTCACCGGTTTCGCGCAGATGCTGCTTTAGGTCTCGCATAGCGAGTGCCATTCCAATGGATGCTTCGGTAAACGGCTTGCCGGTAAAACCCAGCACATGACATCCCTTCTGGAGTGCCCGGCCCGCCAGGGGAATATCTGCGGTTAGGACAAGGTCGTTCTCCCGGGCCGCCTCGACGATCCAGTCGTCTGCCGCGTCGGCGCCGGCAGGTACAACCACGACTTTGATCATGGGGTCTCGTGACGGGCGAATACCGCCATTGCTGGCGAAAACGATCACGAGGCCCAGCCGCTCGGCCACCCGAATGGCTTCGGCTTTCACCGGACAAGCATCAGCATCCACGTAGATCTGCGGTTTTAGCATGAAGGTTCCAAGTCAACAGCGCCCATCCGGCGCCTAGAGCTTCAACCATCCATGGAGCCTATCGGCAAGCGACACCGGCTCCTCCTCCGCCCCATGCAGTACCATATCCGGCGTAGATGGTGGCTCGAAAGGACTATCGATGCCGGTGAAGTTCTTGATCTCGCCGGCGCGGGCCCGCTTGTAGAGACCCTTGGGGTCACGCGCTTCGCAGACCTCGAGCGGTGTGTCGACATAGACTTCCATGAAGTCGATATCGCCGGCGATTTCACGGGCGAGGCGCCGCTCCTTCTCAAAGGGCGAGATGAAGGAGACCAGCACGATCAGTCCCGCATCGGCCATGAGCCGTGCCACTTCGGCGACCCGGCGGATGTTCTCGATGCGGGCGGCTTCGGTGAAGCCCAGATCCTTGTTGAGGCCGTGCCGCACATTGTCGCCATCGAGGATGTAGCAGTGCTTGCCTTCGGCGGTGAGGCGCTTCTCAAGCAGGTTGGCGATAGAGGACTTGCCTGAGCCCGAGAGGCCGGTGAACCAGATGATCTGCGGCTTCTGACCCTTGAGCCGGGCACGAACCTGCCGGTCGACGTCGAACTCCTGATAGGTCAGGTTCTGCGCCCGCCGCAGCCCGAACTCGATCGTGCCCGCGCCGAGCGTTGCATTGGACAGCC
>DASYHX010000418.1:0-4310 GCA_035998065.1 Pseudorhizobium sp. | reverse complement strand
AGACATGGTCGATGACCGAAGGGCAATAGGTTCACCTCAGGGAGAGATCATGACCGCCATCACCGATATCGTCGCACGCGAAATCCTCGACAGCCGCGGAAACCCGACCGTTGAAGTTGACGTCTATCTGGAAGACGGCAGCATGGGCCGCGCGGCGGTTCCCTCCGGTGCGTCGACGGGAGCCCATGAAGCGGTCGAACTTCGCGATGGCGGCAAGCGCTACGGCGGCAAGGGCGTCGAGAAGGCGGTCGAGGCGGTCAACACCGAGATCTTCGATGCCATCGGCGGCTTCGACGCCGAAAGCCAGATCCACATCGACAAGACGATGATCGCGCTCGACGGCACGCCGAACAAGTCGCGCCTCGGCGCCAATGCGATCCTCGGGGTTTCGCTCGCCGTCGCCAAGGCTGCAGCCGAATCGGCCGGTCTGCCGCTCTATCGCTACGTCGGTGGTGCGGCGGCGCATGTGCTGCCGGTGCCGATGATGAACATCATCAATGGTGGCGCCCACGCCGACAACCCGATCGACTTCCAGGAATTCATGATCATGCCGGTTGGCGCGGACAGCCTCTGCGAAGCCGTCCGCATGGGCTCGGAAATCTTCCACGTCCTTAAGAAGGAACTGGCCGCGCAGGGCCACAACACCAATGTCGGCGACGAGGGCGGCTTCGCACCAGGCCTCAAGAGCGCCCCCGAAGCTCTCGACTTCATCATGAGGTCGGTCGAGAAGGCCGGCTATACCCCGGGCGACGACGTCTGCCTGGCACTCGACTGCGCCTCCACCGAATTCTTCAAGAACGGCAAGTACGAGATGGAAGGCGAGGGCCGGACGCTCGAATCGGGTGCCATGGCCGAATATCTCGCCGAGCTCGTGGGCAAATATCCGATTATCTCCATCGAAGACGGCATGGCCGAGGACGACTGGGACGGCTGGAAGACGCTGACGGAACTCGTCGGCGACAAGTGCCAGTTGGTGGGCGACGATCTCTTCGTCACCAACTCGGCCCGCCTGCGCGACGGCATCAAGATGGGTGTTGCCAACTCCATCCTGGTGAAGGTCAACCAGATCGGTTCGCTGACCGAAACTTTGGATGCGGTCGAGACGGCTCACAAGGCCCGTTACACCGCGGTCATGTCGCATCGCTCTGGCGAGACAGAAGATTCCACAATCGCCGACCTCGCGGTCGCCACCAACTGCGGTCAGATCAAGACAGGCTCGCTGTCGCGTTCCGACCGTCTTGCCAAGTACAATCAGCTGATCCGCATTGAGGAAATGCTGGGCCCGCAGGCAGCCTACGCCGGCCGCTCGATGATCAAGGCGTGAGGTAACTCTTCAAGTCAGCGACTTCGAAAGCCCGGTTCTGCCGGGCTTTTTCATGTGCGGCCTCTGGTCAACCATTGCTTAAGCAAGTTCTGCGAATTTGAGGCGTCGTAATGCGTTACAGAGGTGTCGCGGGGCATGTGGACCAAGCATCACAAGGAAAGAAAACTCGGTCGCTTCGTTCTTCCGCTCATCACTGTCGCCTTCCTCTCCTATTTCGGCTATCATTCGCTTCATGGCGAGCTCGGTCTCGTGGCGACGGAAAAGTTCGAGCGTCAGCGGCTCGAGCGGCAGGCGGAGCTTGAGGCGCTGACGCAGAAGCGCGTGGCGCTCGAGCGCCAGGTTCAGCTGCTGAGCGATGGATCGCTCGAAAAAGACATGCTGGACGAGATCGCCCGTTACCAGCTGAACGTCTCCCGCGAAGACGAAATCGTCATATTCAACAACTACTTCTAGGTTAACTACATTTGAGTTAATCTAAGTTTCGTTAACGATATCATGGGCTTGGATGGAATGCGTGCCATGCATTTATGGCATTGCTGGGGTGCTGTTTCTTCCCTATGGTGACGCTCAGAAATGACACAATGCAGCACAAAGGGAGGGATGAATGGCGCCGAGCAAGACCGCGTCTGTATCCGGCCGCAAGTCCGCGGCAAAGCCTGCAAAGAAAGACTTCAACGGCGGAACCATCGCTGAATTCGACAAGCAGCAGGAACTCCAGGCTTACCGCGACATGCTGCTTATCCGGCGTTTCGAGGAGAAGGCCGGCCAGCTTTACGGCATGGGCTTCATCGGCGGCTTCTGTCACCTCTACATCGGCCAGGAAGCGGTCGTTGTTGGCATGCAGATGTCGCTGAAGGAAGGCGATCAGGTCATCACCGGTTATCGTGACCATGGTCACATGTTGGCGACCGGCATGAGCGCACGCGGCGTGATGGCCGAGCTGACGGGGCGCAGGGGCGGCTATTCCAAGGGGAAGGGCGGTTCCATGCACATGTTCTCCAAGGAAAAGCAGTTCTACGGCGGCCATGGTATCGTCGGCGCCCAGGTCTCCCTCGGAACCGGGCTTGCCTTCGCCAACAAGTACCGCGGCAATGACAGCATTTCGACCGCCTATTTCGGCGATGGCGCTGCCAACCAGGGCCAGGTTTACGAAAGCTTCAACATGGCGCAACTGTGGAAGCTGCCGATCGTCTACGTGATCGAGAATAACCGCTACGCCATGGGCACCTCCGTCTCGCGCGCCTCCGCCCAAACGGACTTCTCCCAGCGCGGCGCCTCCTTCGGCATTCCGGGCTTCCAGGTTGACGGCATGGATGTCCGCGCCGTCAAGGCCGCGGGCGACGAAGCCGCAGAGCATTGTCGCACCGGCAAAGGTCCGATCATCCTCGAAATGCTCACCTACCGCTACCGCGGCCACTCCATGTCCGACCCGGCGAAGTACCGCTCGAAGGACGAAGTGCAGAAGATGCGTTCGGAACATGACCCGATCGAGCAGGTGAAAAACCGCCTGTTGGAAAAGCATTGGGCCACGGAAGAAGAGCTGAAGGCGATCGACAAGGACGTCCGCGACGTCGTCTCCGACTCGGCAGACTTCGCCCAGTCCGATCCCGAGCCGGATACCTCCGAGCTCTACACCGATATTCTGCTCTGATCCGGGGAGGGACACTAGAATGCCAATTGATATCCTCATGCCCGCCCTTTCCCCGACCATGGAGGAGGGCACACTCAGCAAGTGGCTGAAGAAGGAAGGTGACCAGGTCACCTCCGGCGACGTCATTGCCGAAATCGAGACCGACAAGGCGACGATGGAAGTCGAAGCCGTCGACGAAGGCGTGATCGGCAAGCTGCTGATCGATGCCGGCACCGAAAACGTCAAGGTCAACACGCCGATTGCCGTCCTTCTGCAGGAAGGCGAAAACGCCGATTCCATCTCGGCGGAAAAGCCCGCTCAGCCTGAGGCGGCGAAGGCCGATGCCGATACGCCGGCCGCGACTTCGGACGCTGCAGGCGGCAAGGCACGCGAAGCCAAGGATGAGCCCGCTTCCTCCGCCGACAACAAGGTCCCGGCCCAGCCGAAGATCGATGTCGCTGCCGATCCGGACATCCCGGAAGGCACGGAAATGGTCTCCACCACCGTCCGCGAAGCGCTGCGGGACGCGATGGCGGAAGAAATGCGCCGCGACGAGAGCGTCTTCGTCATGGGCGAAGAAGTTGCCGAATATCAGGGGGCCTATAAGGTCACCCAGGGTCTTCTCCAGGAATTCGGCGCTCGCCGCGTGGTCGATACTCCGATCACCGAACATGGCTTTGCTGGCGTCGGCGTCGGTGCGGCTATGGCGGGCCTGCGTCCAATCGTCGAGTTCATGACCTTCAACTTCGCCATGCAGGCGATCGACCAGATCATCAACTCGGCCGCCAAGACGCTTTACATGTCGGGCGGCCAGATGGGCGCGCCGATGGTCTTCCGTGGCCCCAACGGTGCCGCTGCCCGCGTCGGCGCCCAGCATAGCCAGGATTATGCCGCCTGGTACAGCCAGATCCCTGGCCTCAAGGTCGTCATGCCCTATACGGCAGCTGACGCGAAGGGCCTGCTGAAGGCCGCGATCCGCGATCCGAACCCGGTGATCTTCCTCGAAAACGAAATCCTCTACGGTCAGTCCTTCGATGTACCGAAGCTGGATGACTTCGTCCTGCCGATCGGCAAGGCCCGCATCCACAAGACGGGCAAGGACGCCACGATCGTCTCCTTCGGCATTGGCATGACCTATGCCACGAAGGCGGTCGCGGAACTCGAGAAGGAAGGCATCGACGTCGAACTGATCGATCTTCGCACGCTGCGCCCGATGGATCTGCCGACCGTCATCGAATCGGTCAAGAAGACCGGTCGCCTCGTCACCGTCGAAGAAGGCTACCCGCAGAACTCGGTCGGCACCGAAATCGCCACGCGCGTCATGCAGCAGGCCTTCGACTACCTCGATGCGCCGAT
>DASYHX010000374.1:0-3548 GCA_035998065.1 Pseudorhizobium sp. | reverse complement strand
TCGCTGATGCTGGCCCCAGTCGTCGCTGCCTGCGGGCTTGCCGTTCCGATGATCTCTGGACGCGGCCTGGGACACACCGGCGGAACCCTGGACAAGCTGCAGTCCATCCCCGGCTACAACGTCGTGCCGGATGTCGCGCTGCTGCACCGTGTGGTGGCAGAAGCCGGCTGTGCCATCATCGGGCAAACGGCCGATCTGGCACCGGCGGACCGGCGGCTCTATGCCATTCGTGACGTCACGGCGACGGTGGAATCGGTGCCTCTGATCACGGCCTCCATCCTGTCGAAGAAACTGGCGGCTGGACTTGAAAGCCTCGTGCTTGACGTGAAGGTCGGCAACGGTGCCTTCATGGAGAGCGTGGAGGAGGCGGAGGCTCTGGCGCGTTCGCTGGTGGAAGTGGCGAACGGCGCCGGAACGCGAACCACCGCACTTCTCACGGATATGAGCCAACCGCTGGCGGATGCTGCCGGCAATGCGCTGGAGATCCGCAACTGCCTCGATTTCCTCTCCGGCCGAAAGAACGACACGCGCCTGCATGATGTGGTCATGGCTCTCGCGGCAGAGATGCTGGTTCAGGCAGGCGTGACAGCAGATCGGCAGGATGCTCTACAGCGTGCCCAGGCGGCCTTAGACAGCGGTAAGGCAATCGAGCTCTTCTCCCGCATGGTCTCGCTGCTTGGTGGCCCATCGGACTTGGCGGAGAATTCTGATCGCTATCTGCGGAAAGCAGCGGTTGTCGTGCCGGTTCTGGCCGCGGCCGATGGTTGGCTGTCAGGCTGCGCCACGCGGGATCTCGGTCTTGTCGTGGTGGAACTCGGCGGCGGTCGTAAACGGCCGACGGATGACATCGACCACGCTGTTGGTATTGATCGCATCCTGCCGCTGGGCACCAAGGTATTGAGGGGAGAGCCGATTGCTTTGGTTCATGCTGCCGATCACGCTCAGGGCGAGGCGATGGCCAAGAGCGTCAGCCGCTGCTTTACGATTGGCGATGAGCCGCCGGCGCCCCAGCCGGTTGTCCTTAAGCGGATCGGCTGAGACCGGCGGCACGAGAGGTTATTTGGTCCCGTACATGCGGTCCCCCGCATCGCCGAGACCTGGAACGATATAGCCGTTCTCGTTCAGGTGGCTGTCGATGGAAGCGGTGTAGACGGGCACATCCGGATGGTGGCTGCGGAAGCTCTTGATGCCTTCGGGTGCGGCCAGCAGGCAGAGGAAACGGATGTTGTGCGCCCCACGCTCCTTCAGTTTGTCGATCGCTGCAATCGCGGAGTTCCCCGTGGCAAGCATCGGGTCGACGACGATGATCAATCGCTCGGCAATATCATCAGGAGCCTTGAAGAAGTACTCCACCGCCTGCAGCGTGTCGTGGTCGCGATAAACCCCGATATGAGAGACACGCGCCGAGGGCACCAGTTCGAGCATACCTTCAAGGAGCCCATTACCGGCCCTTAAGATCGAAGCGAAGACCAGCTTCTTGCCTTCGAGTACCGGTGACTGGATCTCCTGCAGCGGCGTTTCGATGGTTTCCATCGTCATTTCGAGGTCGCGCGTGACCTCGTAGCAGAGCAGCGTCGAAATCTCGCGCAACAGCCGCCTGAAACCGGCTGTCGAGGTTTCCTTCTTGCGCATGATCGTGAGCTTGTGCTGCACGAGCGGATGATCGATGACTGTGACGCCGTCCATCGAGCCTGCCTTCCCCTGTTTGTTGATGTTTTCTCTTCTTGATCGGTTGGCGAAAAACCGCAACCCCTCAGCCGCGCTTTACCGCGTCCTGTGGCCGCGCCGTCTCTGCATCGAACCGCTGCAGGAGGCGTGCTCGCGCATCCTCGTCCACAAAGGCAGCCTCTAGTGCCGTTCGCGTCATCGCATTGATCTCCGCATCGGCGAAGCCCATCCGCTGCGATGCGATCTCGTATTCCCGCGCAAGCGATGTGTGGAAGAAGGGCGGGTCGTCCGAGTTCAGGCAGACACGAACGCCGGCCTCCTTCAACTGCCGCAGCGGATGCTGCTCGAAGTCGCGGTAGACCTTCAGCGCAATGTTGGACCCGGGACAGACTTCCAGAACTGTGCCGAGTTCGGCGAGGCGAGCGACAAGCTCGCGATCCTCGATCGCTCGCACGCCATGCCCGATCCGCGACGGGCGCACGAGATCGAGCGCCTCGGCGACGCTGAAGGCGCCGCAGACTTCGCCGGCATGGATTGTCAGTCCCAGACCAGCTTCGCGGGCAATGTCAAAGGCACGCGCATAATCGGCCACGCGCCCCATTCGTTCTTCTCCGGCCATGTTGAAACCTGCGACCAGCGGGTTGTCGCTCCGTGCGGCATATTCCGCTGCGGCAATGACGCTATCGGGGCCGAAATGACGTTCGCCTGTGACAATAATACGAGCTTCAATCCCGGTCTTCTCTCTAGCGCAACGGATCCCTTCAGAGATGCCCGCAAGATAGGAGTCAGCGCCAAGCCCAATGCGGTCGCCCTGATCCGGCGAAACGATGATCTCGCTGTAGATCGTTTTAACGCCCGCAAGTTCCGTAAGGTAGGTCTCGGTCAGAAGCGCGTAGTCTTCGTCAGTCTTGAACAGTGCCGCCACACGATCATAGCTGACCAGAAACTCGGAGAAGTCCGACCACAGATAACTGCCGTCGTTCAGAAAAGTGGAAGGGTCGATCCCGTATTTCTTCGCCTGGCGGGCGGCGAGCGCCGGCGGTGCTGCGCCTTCGATATGACAGTGAATTTCGGCCTTCAGGAAGTGGTCGATCAAAGGAAACTCCATCCATGGGAGCCGGCCGGCAGGCCCAGATGCGCCGCCACCGATTCACCAATGTCTGCATAGGTTGGCCGAAGCCCAATATCGCGCGAGCGGATACCTGGCCCGAAAGCCATGATCGGCACCCTCTCACGCGTATGGTCTGTACCCCGCCATGTCGGGTCGCAGCCATGATCAGCCGTCAGCACCACAAGGTCTCCGGGCCTCAGCCGCCGATGCACTTCCGGGAGCTGACGGTCGAATCCTTCCAGGGCTGCGGCATAACCTGCAACGTTGCGCCGGTGACCGTACAACTGGTCGAAGTCGACGAAGTTTGTGAACACCAGATCCCCTTCGGCCGCAGTGTCCACCGCCTCCAGTGTCGCCGCCATCAGGGCAGCGTTTCCGTTGGCCTTGACCACACGAGAAACGCCTTGGTGGGCAAAGATATCGGCGATCTTACCGATCGCATGGACGGTGCGGCCAGCATCCACTGCCCGGTCCAGCAGGGTGGGCTCCGGCGGTGGCACGGAGAAATCACGGCGGTTGCCCGTACGCTCAAAGCTTTCTGAGCTTTCGCCCGTGAAGGGGCGGGCAATAACGCGTCCTATGTTGAGGGGATCGACCAGACGTCGGACGGTCCGGCTCAGTGCTATCAGCCGCTCAAGACCGAAATGCACTTCGTGTGCAGCGATCTGGAGAACGGAGTCGCTGGATGTATAGCAGATTGGCTTACCTGTCCGGATGTGTTCTTCGCCCAGCCGCGCGATAATCTCGGTTCCAGAGGCGTGACAGTTTC
>DASYHX010000367.1:0-1594 GCA_035998065.1 Pseudorhizobium sp. | reverse complement strand
TTACCAAGGGCTCAGCTTCCGAGGGTGGGTTGCTTACGCATGATCGACTGCTCAAACGGCTAGATGGTTCTGATCATAGTGTATCTGGACGAAACCATCTGTGGACGTAGTTACCGCGGGAAAGCTGAGATGGCGTCCGTGCGCTGCGATGCCAGCTGGTGGAAGACTCTTTTGGACATACAGGGGACCGCACAGTCTTCGTTTGAAGAGGCTGCCGTTGTGAGGGGCGCGGGCTGGGTGGTCCTGCGTTTTGCGATCAGGCCACCTGCACCAAGTGGCCTGCCGAAACCTCGCGGTATTGCCGCGCCGGCACGCGATAGCCGACCGGGCGGACGGGGCTCCTCAGTTCTTCGTCGGCCAGGCCGCGACGGATGCCTCGACGCGCCGGATCGGGAACGGGCACCGCTGCAATGAGCTTCTTCGTGTAGTCGTGCTGCGGGTTCTCGAAGACGGCGGCGCGCGGCCCTATCTCGACGATCTCGCCCAGATACATGACCGCCACCCGGTGGCTCATCCGCTCGACTACGGCCATGTCGTGGCTGATGAACAGGAAGGCGAGGTTGAGGCTCTGCTGCAGGTCGAGAAGCAGGTTGCAGACCTGCGCCTTCACCGAGACGTCGAGGGCCGACACGCTCTCGTCGGCGACGATCACCTTGGGATCGAGAGAGAGTGCGCGGGCAATGGCGATGCGCTGACGCTGGCCGCCGGAAAATTCGTGCGGATAGCGGTTCATCATGGAGGCCGAGAGGCCGACCCGCTCGAGAAGGTCGGCCGCCTTTTCCCGCGCGTCGCGGGTGGTTCCGAGCTTGTGCTTGATGAAAGGTTCGGCGATCGAGGCACCGGCAGTCATGCGCGGGTTGAGGCTGGAAAACGGGTCCTGGAAGATCATCTGGACGCTCTTGCGCAGATTGCGCAGGCCGATCTGGTCAAGCTGCAGGACGTTGTAGCCGTCCAGAGTGATCTCGCCCTGGGTCGGTTCGACGAGCCGCATGATCGAGCGTCCCGTGGTGGACTTGCCGCAACCGGATTCGCCGACCAGCGACAGCGTCTCTCCCTGGAAGAGGTCGAAGGAGAGATTTTCGACGGCATGCACGGAGCCGGTCTGGCGGGCGAAGAGGCCTGAGCGGACGGCAAAGCGGGTGGTGAGATTCTTGACCGCCAGGATGGGCGTCTTTCCCTTGCCGACGGTGTCGGCCACCTCTTCGGGCTCCACCGCTTCACCGGTGGTGGTATCGACGACGGGAAAGCGTGTCGGCCATTTCCGCTCGGCCATCGAGCCAAGCTTGGGTACCGCCGAAAGGAGGGCTCGGGTGTAGGGGTGCCGGCCGCGCAGGAAGATGTCTTCCGTCGGCCCCGCCTCCACCTGTTCGCCGCGGTACATGACGATCGTCCGGTCGGCAATTTCCGCCACGACGCCCATGTCGTGGGTGATGAAGAGAACCGACATGCCCTCTTCCTCCTGCAGAACCTTGATCAGATCGAGGATCTGGCCCTGGATGGTGACGTCGAGTGCGGTGGTGGGTTCATCGGCGATCAGGAGCTTCGGCCGCGAGGCGAGCGCCATGGCGATCATCACGCGCTGGCGCATGCCGCC
>DASYHX010000359.1:0-15478 GCA_035998065.1 Pseudorhizobium sp. | reverse complement strand
ACAGGTTCTTCGCCAACTGCTGCGTGATGGTGGAACCGCCCTGAATGGGGCGTCCGGTGATATTGTTGACGAAGGCGCGTGCCAGGCCGAGCGGATCAACGCCGAAATGGGCATAGAAGCGGCGATCCTCGATTGCCATCACCGCCTGTGGAATAAAAGGTGACATCTCCTCGAGCGAAAGAGCTTCACCGCCGGTGGCCCCGCGGTTGGCGATCACGGAACCGTCAGTGGATATGATCTTGATGTTGGGCGGGCGGTCGGGGATCGTCCAGGAACCGGCAGCGGGCATTTGAGCGCCGTAGTAAAGGACAAGCCCCGCAACGCCGATGCCAGCCCAGATGCCGAGCACCACGCCCCAATAGACGAAGGCACGAAGCGGCGCCAACGCACCCGGAGAATTGCCGCGTACGGTCTTCGACCGGCGAGCCGGGGAAGCGGTTGCTTTGGTTTTCCTATTGGAGGTTTTGCCTTTGGGGCGTCCACCCGAGATTCGATCATCGGACGCTAGCCGCAGATCGTCCCCACGATGATCGTCGTCATCAAAAGACGGCTCAATCCTTTGCCGCGACTTCCCTTTGGCTGCCATACCCTGTCGGTAGCCCCTTGTCTGGCCGGCAGACGCCAGCGTTTCATGCTTTCGCTGAACTCTAAATGCGGCGATTTAAGGGGGTATTAAGGAAAGCTGATCGGACCGACCAAAGAGGTCGATCCGATCAAACGGCCTATCGGCGGCATTCGTCGATGTATCGGTTACCGTTGCGGTCGCGATAGTAGCACTGACCTGGCTGGTCCTGCACACTGCCGATCAGTGCGCCGCCTACACCGCCCACGGCGGCGCCGACTGCAGCCCCACGAACGTCGCCGGACACGGCGCCGCCAACCACTGCTCCGCCCGCCGCGCCGATGCCGGCACCGCGTTCAGTGGCCGTGCATGCAGCAAGTGACACGCTCATGAAGCCAATTGCGAGGATCTTCTTCATCATTCTCTCCTTGGTTTACACTAGCGTCAACCGACGAGGCACGACGTTGTTTCAAAATCGGTGCGAAAAACTCACCAGAGTCCGGATTCCTTCGCCGGCACCTTCTCGCGAACGTAAGGTGCCACCGGAACAATGCACCTCGCCTCCCGTTTTTGCTTGAGGTAACGAAGGAGCTCAATCATGCCCAACAAAGATCCTCTCCCAAACCCCGCACCGGACACTCCTCGGGGGCCGACGCCTACGCCAGGGATCCCTGATCGGACGCAGGGTAAGCCGCCTCTGACCCCCGTCCAAGACCCAGGCGACACGAAGAATCCGCAGGATCCCAATCTCAACCCGGCATTGCTGCCGATTGGTGACCCCGCCGGAGCGGCTTAACGATCTGAAAACCATTAAGGACGTAGTTTAGGCTGCCTTATCTACAATCAAGGGATCCGAGCCAGTCCCTGTTGCCCCAGAATTTGCACCAGGGCGGAATGCCCAGCATCCGCAAGTTCTACACAAGTTGGCCTTCATAAAGCCAACTTTAGAGGCGGTAATCGGTTGGGCTTGGATCCCCTACCGGGCTGAGCTACGGTAGCAGGGGAGGTTGGTGTGCCTACACAGATGGTTCGCAATCCGGTCAGGCCGGACCAGCTCAACGTCCTGCAGCAGGTGTTCGACCAAGCGTGCATTGAACACAACATCAACAAGGCAAGTCCTGATGGGGAGGCCTTGGCCCTAATCCTTGTTCATTCGATGCAAAAGGGGCTCAGTGAAAAAGAGAAGCTCGAGTCGCTGGCTCATATTCTGGCCGAAAGCCGGCAAACGTGACATGCGGGGCGGCTGGCGCGGAACTTAAACTCATTGCCATTGGTTGACTGGTCTTACGTCATTGTGGAGACAAGGTATGGCTGAGAATGTAGCAAGCGTTAAACCCTCGGGCAATTCGGAGCAGGCGCAAGTTGAAGCGGTCGGAAACGAGATAGCAAGTCTGCGCGCGGAACTGGTTGCGCTACGTGAGCGGCTCTCGGAACGTACCAGCAGTGTAGCGGCACACGTTCAGGAAGAGGCTGCGTCCGTCGCCGATGCTGTCCGGGAACATCCTGCCAAGGCCACGACGCTCGTCATGTTGGTAGGTGGAATTGGTTTCGCCGCCGGCTATCTGATGGGAGCGCAATCGCTCGAGAACCGCAGTGCCTGGTACCGGCGCTACTACTGAGCGCTCGAACAGAGCCTCAGTGTCGATTCGCTGGAAAGCGTCTAGGTATGCAAAAGTCGCAATGCTGCGCTGCAAAGTTGCGCCTGTTTTTCGAGCAGGCTTCATGTATGATCAAAACATCGACAGATGCACTCCTCCTCCCAGCATCTTTCGATGGGACTAGCAACACCTCCTCCTCCCGGTTGCTGGTCAGCTTTGAGAACCCGGCGCTCCTCCTCCCGCGCCGGGTTTTCTGTTTTTGGGAGTGAGCAAGATCCCGCGCCTGCCATTCTTGACACGCAGAGGCCTCGCTTCTATCTCCCATGCATCGCTATTTGTTGATAAGACTGCTCTAAGCACCTTGGTGCTCTCGACTACTTTCCTTCAAATACGAGACCACCCGTTCCGGCCCGCCGGAACATCGCCGATATTTGCAAGAGAAAGGCATCGATATGGCTACCGGTACTGTAAAATGGTTCAACGCCACCAAGGGCTACGGCTTCATCCAGCCAGACGACGGCTCTGCCGACGTGTTTGTTCACATCTCCGCCGTTGAACGTGCCGGCATGAGCTCGCTGAACGACGGCCAGAAGTTGTCCTACGAGCTCGTCACCGACCGCCGTTCTGGCAAGGTCGCTGCGGATCAGCTGTCGGCTTCCTAAGCTCACATCCTCAACGTTTCGAGAAAGGCCGGCCTCGTCCGGCCTTTTTGTATTTTAGGACTTGCAAATCAAAGAGTGCTTCCCCATCTCATGCTCAGCGGCATTTCCGGTGCAGTGAGCAAATGCGGGAGACCGCGCCATTGCAGCGACGGTGTGCATATTCGTCTTTTACGAAGTGTTAACCAGTTGCGGCGATGATGATCGCCTGAGCCGCTGTTGGCTTCGAGCCTGAAGCGGACGCGCCGGAAATGCCTGTCTCTATTTCTGTGTGACCACGGATGTACTGGCACCTGATAAAAAATTGAGACGAGAAAAGGTCGGGTTCAGCCCGACCTTTTTGTTTTTCTGGCCTATGCTACCGGCGTGTTCGGTTCACTTTGCCAAGGCCGCGATGATGCGCGCCCAAGAGCGGATCCCCTGGTGAAAGGACTTCAGCTCGTATTTCTCGTTTGGCGAGTGAATCCGGTCATCAACCAGCCCAAAGCCAACAAGAAGCGAATCCATTCCGAGCAAGGTCTGGAAATCTCCGACGATCGGGATCGACCCACCCATGCCGACGACGACGGCAGGCTTCGTCCACTCCTGGGAAAGTGCGTTCTTGGCCTTCGAGAGAACAGGCGAATCATAGGAAAGCTGGATGGCCGGTGAACCGCCGTGCTCCTTGAACTCCACGGAACAGTCAGCCGGAATCTTGGCCTGAACGTAGGCACGGAAACTCTCGCGAATTTTGGCGGGATCCTGCTGTCCGACCAGCCGGAAAGAAACCTTCGCAGAGGCTTTGGCGGCAATCACGGTCTTGAATCCTTCTCCCGTATAGCCTCCCCACATCCCGTTCACTTCACAGGTTGGGCGCGCCCATATCAGCTCCAGTACAGATCGTCCCTTCTCGCCGGCCGCTACGGAGAGACCGACCTCACCAAGGAAGTTCTCGGCGGTCCGGCCAAGCTTGTCCCAGCTGGCCTTGATGTTGCCGGGAGTTTCTTCGACGCCGTCGTAAAATCCCGGAAGGGTAATGCGTCCCGTTTCGTCGCGCAGACCCGCCAGGATGTCGGCAAGGATGTGGATAGGATTTGCGGCAGCTCCCCCGAACAACCCTGAGTGCAGGTCGCGGTCAGCAGCGGTAATGATGACTTCCTCACCTACCAGTCCCCGCAGCGCTGCGGCGATCGCTGGCGTATCTGTGTCCCACATGCTGGTGTCACAGACCAAGGCGCAGCTTGCCTTCAGTTCATCCGCATTCTCTTCCAAGAACGGTTTGAGTGATGGCGAGCCCGACTCCTCTTCACCTTCAAAAAGGACGGTTACTCTTAGCGGGAGCGTTCCATGCACCTCCTTGTAGGCGCGGCACGCCTCGACAAAGGTCATCAATTGACCCTTGTCATCGGAGGTGCCTCGGCCGGTAATGACTTTGCGTCCGTCGCCAAGGTCCTTAAGTGCCGGTGAGAAGGGATCATTCTCCCAAAGCTCGATCGGGTCGACTGGCTGAACATCATAATGCCCGTAAAACAAGACGTGTGGCGCGTCTGCCGTCGCGCCTTCATGATGTGCGACCACCATCGGATGCCCGGGTGTGTCACGCACGGAGGCGTCAAACCCGATTTCGGATAAGGTTGTTACGAGCCATTCTGCGGCCTGCCGGCAATCGTTCTTGTAAGTGGGATCGGTCGAGATGGACTTTATGCGCACGAGCTGGAAAAGCCGCTCCAGGCTCTTCTGGATGTTCTGATCGGCGCGCTGAAGCACGGGAGAAAGTTCGGTCATAACGGGTTCCTGTCTGCGATAGCGGCGCGACCTTAGAGGCTTTCAAGGCTTATTGGAAACTTAAGACGGGGACAGGCAGGGTGGCGGACTGCCAAAGGCGGCTCTACAGCTTGCGGGCGTTGTCGATCGCCATGCGCATGTACTCGATCATCAGTTCCCGCTCGAATTGGCGGAAGCCGTTGAAGAGCGCTGCATCGGCTTCGGCAGCTGCCTCGATCGCCTGCCGTTCCAGCTCCCGACCCTCTTCCGTCAGACGGATAATCTGCGCGCGGCGATCCTGGGGGTGGGGTTGCCGCTCTATCAGGCCGTGGCGCTCCATGCGCATGAGCGTGTTGGCGAGCGTTGCCTGTTCCACCTCGAGTCGATCAAGGAGCTGTTTCTGGGTCAGTCCGTCCTCTTGCCAGAGTTCGAGAAGAACGGGAAATTGTCCTGGTGAGAAACCCAAGGTGGCCGCACGTTCTCGAAGAGAACGGCTAAAGCCCTTGGCCAGTTGCCCGGCGAGATAAGTTGCGCAATGCGAGCGGTCGAATGCCATGGACCTGATGCCTGTCGCAGAGGAATGTCTGCGATGTATAGCGCCTCATGCTTTCGCCAAGCCTGTGGAATTTCCTCTACAAAAGCGAAAACCGCCACGGCCGGGAGGGGGATCGGCCATGGCGGTTCAAGAGTGGGACAAAGGCCCGGAGAGGGGGATGAGGCCTTTGTCCGGTCTGGAGCGGCGGGGGACGAGCCAGCTTCCAGACTGCGGCGTGATCAACGCCGGTACGACTGAGATGCGAAGCGCTCCGAACCTTTTCAAGAGAAGCATGAATTACAAATCAGTAACGTTCGGGTGATGCTGCGCTGGTCCCGTGTGCGGCGGGTAAGTAGAGAAGTTTTCATGGACGGGCGGGATGACGCAAGTTATGCCATACCCATGAAAAAAGGCGATCATCTCTTCCTCGTCGACGGCTCCGGCTTCATTTTCCGCGCGTTCCACGCGCTTCCCCCGCTGACCCGCAAGTCGGATAGGCTCCCGATTGGAGCCGTTTCTGGCTTCTGCAACATGCTCTGGAAGCTCCTGACCGATGCGCGCGACACATCCGTCGGTGTGACGCCCACCCACTTCGCGGTGATTTTCGACTACTCTGCCAGAACGTTCCGCAAAGACCTCTACAACGCCTACAAGGCGAACCGTTCGGAGCCGCCGGAAGATCTCATCCCCCAGTTCGGATTGATCCGGGAGGCAACGCGCGCCTTCAACCTGCCGTGCATCGAGACCGAAGGGTTCGAAGCGGACGATATCATTGCCACCTACGCCCGGCAGGCCGAACGGATTGGCGCCGACGTTACCATCATCTCCTCTGACAAGGACCTGATGCAACTCGTTACGCCGAACGTCCACATGTACGACAGCATGAAGGACAAGCAGATCGGTATTCCGGAGGTGATCGAGAAGTGGGGAGTCCCACCCGAGAAGATGATTGACCTGCAGGCCATGGTCGGCGATTCCGTCGACAACGTCCCCGGCATCCCGGGCATAGGACCCAAAACGGCAGCCCAGCTCCTGGAGGAGTTCGGTGACCTGGATACGTTGCTGTCCCGGGCCGAAGAGATCAAGCAGGTGAAGCGCCGGGAGAACATCGTCGCCAATGCGGAACTGGCCCGCCTGTCGCGCCGGCTGGTTGAGCTTCGAACGGATGCGCCCCTCGACATGCCGTTGGATGCTCTCGTGCTGGAGCCGCAGAACGGACCAAAGCTGATCTCTTTCCTGAAAGCGATGGAGTTCGGAACCTTAACTCGCCGTGTTGCAGAAGCTTGCGACTGCGATGCAAGCGCAATCGACCCGGCGCATGTGAAGGTGGAATGGGGCGGTGCGGCGCGCGGACCAGATCTCGATGCCGGCAGCAGTGGTGAGCGGGAGGTGGCGAAGCCTGCCGCTGCCAAGGCCAATACGGCAGACGCCTACGGTCCCACGACACCGGCCGAACTCGCCAAGGCGCGAGCGGAGGCCTTCGCAACGGCGAAGATCGACAAGAACTGTTATGTGACCATCGACGATCTGGAGGACCTCGACGACTGGCTCCGTTCGGCCCGCGAAACCGGTCTGGTTGCCTTTGAGGCCGAGGGAACGTCGATTGATCCGATGCTGTCGGACATGGTCGGGATCTCCCTGGCGCTCGCCGACAACACCCGTAATCCGTCGGGCCTGGACGTCAGGGCGGCCTATATTCCCTTCGGCCACAAGACGGGTAGCGATGACCTGCTTGGCAACGGCCGAGCAGATAATCAACTGACGCCGGCTGAAGTCATGGAGCGGCTGAAGCCGCTGCTTGAGGATACTTCCGTGCTCAAGGTCGGGCATAACCTCAAATACGCCTATCTGCTCCTCAAGCGCTATGGGATCGAGATCACGGCCTATGATGACGTGATGCTGATGTCCTATGTCCTCGAGGCGGGCAGGGGCGGTCACGGCCTGGACTCGCTTTCTGAACGCTGGCTTGGCCACATGCCCTCCTCCTTCAAGGAGGTCGCGGGAACAGGAAAGTCCGGCGTGAGCTTCGATATGGTCGAGATCGATCGTGCCACGATCTACGCCGCGGAAAAGGCGGATCTCACACTGCGGCTCGCAATGGTGTTGAAGCCCAAGCTGACTGCCGAGCAATTAACTCGCGTCTATGAGCGGCTGGAGCGCCCCATGGTCTCGACCTTGGCGCGCATGGAAGAGCGCGGCATCACGGTCGACCGCCAAATCCTGTCGCGGTTGTCGGGAGAACTGGCGCAGAAGGCTGCGGCGATCGAGGACGAAATCTACCAGATCGCCGGTGAGCGGTTTACGATCGGCTCTCCCAAGCAACTCGGCGACATCCTCTTCGGCAAGATGGGGCTGCCGGGTGGCGCCAAGACCAAGACAGGCCAGTGGTCCACCTCTGCACAGGTACTAGAAGACCTTGCCGCTGCCGGGCACGAATTCCCGCGCAAGATCGTCGATTGGCGGCAGTTGACCAAGCTGAAATCCACCTACACGGATGCACTTCCGGGCTACATCCACCCGCAGACGAAGCGCGTTCACACGTCGTATTCGCTGGCCTCGACCACGACCGGGCGGCTCTCGTCGGTCGAGCCGAATCTCCAGAACATCCCGATCCGCACGACGGAAGGCCGCAAGATCCGCACCGCCTTCATTTCGACTCCTGGCCACAAGCTCGTCTCGGCCGACTACAGCCAGATTGAACTGCGGGTGCTCGCCCATGTCGCCGACATCCCGCAACTGCGCCAGGCCTTCGCCGACGGGATCGACATTCATGCCATGACGGCTTCGGAAATGTTCGGGGTGCCGGTTGAGGGGATGCCGAGCGAGATCCGCCGCCGGGCCAAGGCAATCAACTTCGGCATCATTTACGGCATCTCTGCCTTTGGCCTGGCAAACCAGTTGTCTATCGAACGGTCTGAGGCGGGTGAGTACATCAAGAAATATTTTGAGCGGTTCCCCGGCATCCGTGACTACATGGACAGCACCAAGGAATACGCCCGCGAGCACGGTTATGTCGAAACAATCTTCGGCCGACGGGCGCACTACCCGGAAATCCGCTCGTCCAACCCGCAGGTCCGATCCTTCAACGAGCGCGCGGCGATCAACGCCCCCATCCAGGGTTCGGCGGCCGACATCATCCGTCGCGCTATGGCGAAGATGGAGCCGGCGCTTGCAGCAGCGAAGCTATCCGCGCGCATGCTCCTCCAGGTTCATGACGAGCTGATCTTCGAGGTCGAAGAGGGAGAGATCGAGGCAACGCTGCCCGTCATCACCACAACGATGGAGCAAGCCGCTATGCCGGCGATCGCGATGATGGTTCCGCTGAAGGTCGACGCACGGGCTGCTTCCAACTGGGACGAGGCGCACTAGCGAGACGACGAAGTCCGCAGATTGGGAAGATATCTTGTCAGGGCATTGATCATGGCTTGGCCTGCGTCTTCGATCGACCCGCTATTGTCGATGGTTACAAGCTCATAAGGCCCGACAAGCTGCGGCGCGCTGCGCTGCAGCCGATCAAGGATTTCCGCGCGCGTTTCCCGCCCCCGTGCTTCCAGCCGGGATGCCAGCACGTCAGGTCGGGCTGTGACGTTGATGACAGTCAACGCCGGAAACGCAGCGCTGAAGTGGGGCAGCGCCGTACGCGAGCCATTCGCCACCACGACATGGCCGCAGTCGACCTGATGCCGCGTCTGTGCGGGGATGCCGTAGCACAGGCCATGTGCCTCCCAGGAAACGGCAAAGCCCCCCGTTCGAGCAAGCTGACGAAAATCCTCGTGGGAGATGGCATCGTGGTCCTCTCCACCGGCATCGCCCTCGCGGGTTATGACGCGGCGCACGAAGACGATGTCGTCCCGCCCCTGGAGATGGCGCGCTGCATAGGACATCAAAGTGTCTTTGCCTGCGCCGCTTGGGCCGACCACGACGATCAACCTCCCGTTGCCCTTGGGCATGTTTTGGGCGGTCTCGTTCATCAGGCGACCCGACGACCCTCGCGCCATGTTGCTCGGGCGACCGGCACACCATGCTCACGGTGGACACGTACAAGATCGGCCCGCAGTCCTGGTGCAATACGGCCTCGGTCATTCAACCCGACGGTGCGGGCCGGGGTCGAGGTGACCATGGCAATCGCCTGCGGCAGCGATATTCCCTCGCTTTCGTCGGAGAGCACGAAAGGCGCATGCAAGAGGCTTAGCGGCACGTAGTCTGACGACAGCACGTCCAGCACCCCTCGTTCGGCAAGCTCACGCGCAGCGATGTTGCCGGAATGCGACTTGCCACGAACAATGTTCGGGGCGCCCATCAGCACGCTCATTCCGGCCTTATGAGAGGCTTCCGCAGCATCAAAGCTGGTGGGGAATTCCGCGAGCCTTACGCCGTGGCTGATCGCCTCATCGACATGGTCCAGCGTCGCATCGTCATGGCTGGCGACAGTGATACCGCGCTCCGCGCAGATGCGGGCGAGCTCATCGCGGTGAACGGCGGCGTATCTGGCCGAGGCCGCCTGGCGGCGTGCCACGAAGTGGGCGAACGCCTCGTCGCTCAGGCCGCGCTTCTCCTTGTAGTAAAGCACATACTGGTCCATTGACTGGAACTGCCGCTGGCCGGGCGCGTGGTCCATCAGCGAGACGAGTCGGACATAAGGATCCTGCTCGAAATCAGCAAAATGCTCCAGCACGTTATCGGACGACACTTCACAGCGCAGGTGGAAGAGGTGCTCGGATCGGAGCCGCCCGTCCGTCTGGGCAGCCTGGATCGCATCGGCAAGATCGCGCATCTCGCCTTTCTCAAATCCGCCATCCTCGTCGGCTCCCATACGCAAACAGTCGAAGACCGTTGTGATCCCCGACGTAGCAACCTGGGCATCATGCGCCTGGATGGCGGCAGTGGTATTCCACCGCACGCCGGGGCGCGGCGAATAGTGCTGCTCCAGATGGTCGGTGTGCAGCTCGATCAGACCGGGGACAAGATAGTCGCCCTCCAGATCTTCTCCCACTCGGCTGGCGCCCTCGCAGATATCTGCGATCTTCCCGTTTCGCACGACGAGAGAACCCGACAGGATCTGGTCGCCGACGATAATGCGAGCGTTCGATAAGACGATTTCGGCACTCATGGCAGGAGCTTTCTGTTGTCTTGCGGCACGCCAAGCGGCTGCCAATGGTGAACGGTAAAGGGTTCGCCGCGGCTTCTTTCGATGAAGAGAGCCAGGCCATCCACAGCCAGAGGTGAGTCTTCATGATCCGACAAGCGGCGGCGGATCTCGTCATGGACCTGTGGAGCCACCTTATCGTCGACCGGCCCCGTCAGCGTCATATGGAACCGGAACTCCTCCATGACATACGGATACCCCCATCTTGCAAGATTGGCCCGCTGCTCCTCCGTCAGGCGCTCGGGCAGGCGGCGCGCCACGTCTTCGTCGGACAGGGGCGCGCGGAACGGTTCGAAGGCCTCGACCACGGAGGCTGCGAAGGTCTGTAGCGGCGGGTGGAGCGTGTGTGGAACGAGCGCAAAGAAAGGCCCAAGCTGCCCGATAACCATACGCGGAACTTCGAAAGGCGTGGCGGCGGCCGCGAAGGCTTCGAAAGCGTCCATCAACTCCGTCTCGGTGCGGCCTTGGCGGAGTTCGAAAGGTGCCTTGAGCGTTGCATGGAAGCCGTAGCGCCGCGGCTCCGTGACAAGTGCATGCCAATGCTCGACCGGCATCGCAAGAGTGTCCGGCGGGCCGAGCAGCTTGCCGGTGAACGCGTCACGGCCGAGCCACCGGCTGGCGTCTCGTGTCAAAAGGCTGTCAGGAGCCGGGGAGAAATAGATGGCGTAGCGCACGATCAGACCCAGAAGTTGCAAGTAATGCCGAACAGAATGGGGCAAGCGGATGGGGACAGGAGGTCACCCGCTAGGAGATTTGCATGACAAAATGATGATGGCTGCAAGAGGCACTCCGCTCACCAAACTCCTCTTTTGTCTCATCCACCGTGGCGCGACAGGAACTCCTCGGCCGTCAGCGCACGAAAATCATCGAGTGCGGCACGAAGTTTCCGGTGATCCCAGTCCCACCATGCGAGCTTCTCCATACGTTCGCCGATCTCCTTCGGGAATCGCTCGCGGATCAGCTTTGCCGGCACGCCGCCGACGATCGTATATGGCGCAACGTCCTTTGACACCACCGCTCCGGCGCCGATGACGGCACCCGTGCCCACGCTGATGCCGGGCAGGATCGTTGCTCCGTGACCGACCCATACGTCATGGCCGATGGTGACCTGATGGTTGCGACGCCACTCGAAGAACTCTTCCTCGTCCTCCGCATCGTCCCAGTAGTTTGCGGCGCGATAGGTGAAATGGTGAAGCGTCGCCCGCCATGTCGGATGATTGGTCGCGTTGATACGGACGGCGGCCGCGATGTTCACGAACTTGCCGATTGTGGCGCACCAGACCGAGCCATCCTGCATGACGTAGGAATAGTCCCCGATCTCCGCCTCGTCGATGCGGCAGCGTTCCGAAATCTCCGTATAGCGGCCGAGCTTCGAATTCCTGACGCTCGCGCTCGGATGGATGAAGGGCTCCAGCCCAACCTTGACGCTCATGCGGCAGCCTTCCGCGGCGAGAACTGCATCACATCGAGAACCCGGTCCGCCACCGCTTCGCGTACCTCCTCGTCATGGAAGATCCCGAGCAATGCGACGCCCTTCTGCTTCTTCTCGGCGATCATCTCGACCACCACGCGACGGTTGCGAGCGTCAAGCGAGGCCGTAGGCTCGTCGAGGAGAAGAATGCTGTGGTCTGTGATGAAGCCGCGCGCGATGTTGACCCGCTGCTGCTCGCCGCCCGAGAAGGTCGCCGGCGGCAAGCTCCATAGCTCCTGAGGAAGGTTGAGCTGCGACAACAGCGTAGATGCCGTGTCTCTCGCCTCTCCCGGGTTGACCCCACGCGCGAGCAGAGGCTCGGCCACGACGTCCAGCGCCGAGACACGGGGGACAGTGCGCAGGAACTGACTGACATAGCCCAGAGTGTGCCGGCGAACATCCAGCACCGTTCGGGGATCTGCATCTGCGATGTTGACGGTCCTGCCGCGGTGAGCGACCAGGATCTGCCCGGCATCAACGGCATAATTACCATAGAGCATTTTCAGGATCGAGCTCTTGCCGATCCCGGACGGTCCGCCGAGCACGACGCATTCGCCGCTGGCGACGGCGAAGGTCACGTCGTTGACGACCGGCAGCTTGATGCCGTCGCGCAGGTGCATGGTGAAGCTCTTGAAGACTTCGGAGACGACGAGGGGAGTGGTCATGGTTTCTCTCCTAGACCTGCAGGATGGACGACACGAGGAGCTGCGTATAGGGCTCGCGCGGATCGTCCAGCACGCGGTCGGTCAAACCGTGTTCGATCACATGGCCGTCCTTCATCACCATCATCCGGTGAGACAGCAGTCGGGCAACGGCAAGATCATGGGTGACGATGATCGCCGCCAGCCCCAGATCGTTGACGAGGCCGCGAACGAGATCCAGAAGGCGGGCCTGCACCGAAACGTCGAGGCCTCCGGTCGGCTCGTCCATGAAGACGAGGCGAGGGCCCGTCACCAGGTTGCGGGCGATCTGCAGCCGCTGGCGCATGCCGCCGGAAAAGGCGCGTGGCGCATCATCGATCCGGTCCGTACCGATCTCTACTCGTGTCAGCCAGTCCAGGGCAGTCGTGCGGATATCGCCATAGTGGCGGTTTCCGACCGCCATCAGCCGCTCGCCCACATTTGCGCCGGCAGAAACCGTCATGCGCAGGCCGTCCGCGGGGTTCTGGTGGACGAACCCCCAATCGGTTCGCATGAGAAATCGGCGTTCTGCTTCGCCCATGTGGTAGAGGTCCCGGACGCTCCCGTCGCGCATCGTATATTCGACGCTTCCGGTCGTCGGCATCAAACGCGTCGAGATGCAGTTCAGGAGCGTCGTCTTTCCTGAACCGGACTCACCCACAATCGCGAGCACCTCGCCCGGCCAGAGATCGAAGGAGACTTCCTTGCAGCCGATACGCCGGCCATAGAATTTCGAGACTGCATTGACCTTCAGGAGCGGTGCGTCACTCATTCCGCAGCCTCCTGACGCGCGAGAAGTTCTCCGGCATGACCCTGGTCACGCCGTTCCTCGCAATGGTCCGTGTCGGAGCAGACGAACATGCGGCCACCGCGATCGTCGAGGATAACTTCGTCCAGATAGACGTCCTCCGCCCCGCATAGAGCGCAAGGCTTGTCGAAGCGCTGGATTTCAAACGGATGGTCTTCGAAATCGAGGCTGACTACTTCCGTATGGGGAGGTATGGCATAGATCCGTTTCTCACGGCCGGCTCCAAACAGTTGCAGGGCGTCGGACATGTGCATTTTTGGGTTATCGAACTTGGGCGTCGGCGACGGGTCCATGACGTAACGGCCTGCGACCTTCACGGGATAGGCGTAGGTCTTGGAAATGCGCCCGTTATGGGCAATGTCCTCGTAGAGCTTCACGTGCATGAGGCCATATTCCTCCAGCGCATGCATCTTGCGCGTCTCCGTCTCGCGCGGCTCGAGAAAGCGCAGAGGTTCAGGGATCGGCACCTGGTAGACGAGCACCTGGCCCTCCGACAGCGTCTGCTCTGGAATGCGGTGGCGGGTCTGGATGACTGTGGCATCCTTTGTGTGGGTGGTGACGGCGACACTGGCGACCTTCTGGAAGAAGGCGCGGATGGAGACAGCATTGGTCGTGTCGTCTGCACCCTGATCGATGACCTTCAAGACGTCCTTGGGCCCGATGATGGACGCAGTGACTTGAACGCCGCCGGTACCCCAGCCGTATGGCATGGGCATCTCGCGAGAGGCGAACGGTACCTGGTATCCCGGAATGGCAATTGCCTTGAGGATGGCGCGGCGGATCATCCGCTTCGTCTGCTCGTCCAGATAGGCGAAGTTATAGGTCGCCAGACCTTGGTCGGATGGAACCTCAAGAGACATTGCGTGTTACTCCCGTATAAATGGAGATGAGTGTCATGGATACTGGCCTTTTGATCACGATGTTCTTTTCGGTCTTCGCAGCGACAGGCGTTTGTTGCGCCTATTGGTATGGTGAAGCTGGCCGCGACTGAGCGTTACTGTCCGGCGGCACTTGGCCTAGCGCCAGCGTCCTCACTTTTTGCTCCCTCGATATCGGCACGCATCTTCCTTACTAGTGCGAGTTCAGCCTGAAAATCCACGTAATGCGGCAGCTTCAGGTGCTCGACAAAACCCGTCGCCTGCACGTTGTCGGCGTGAGAAATTACAAATTCCTCGTCCTGTGCGGGCGCGGTGATATCCTCCCCTAACTCCTCTGCTCTCAGAGCCCGGTCGACGAGCGACATGCTCATTGCCTTGCGTTCGCTCTGGCCAAAGACGAGGCCATAGCCGCGCGTGAACTGCGGCAGCGCCTTCGAAGACCCCTTGAACTGGTTGACCATTTGGCATTCCGTCACTTGAATGCGGCCGAGTGAAACCGCGAAGCCAAGTTCCGGTATCTCCATCTCGACCTCCACCTCACCAATGCGGATTTCGCCGACGAACGGATGATTGCGACCAAAGCCGCGCTGGGTGGAATAGCCAAGCGCAAGCAGAAACCCCTCGTCGCCGCGAGCGAGCGCCTGCAGTCGCAGATCGCGTCCCATGGGAAACTCCATAGGCTCTCGCGTAAGGTCGCCGGCAGGCTTGTCGTCGGGGAGGCTTCCATCTTCCTCGATCAGTCCCTCACCGGCGAGTATGTCTGACACGCGTGTAGCGGCGCCGAGTAGCGGCTCCTTGCGCGCCGGCTCTTCCACGTTGTCCTCGCGCAGAAGCGAGGGATCCAGTAGTCGATGGGTATAGTCGAAGGTCGGTCCCAGAACCTGCCCACCGGGCAGGTCCTTGTAAGTCGCCGAGATCCGGCGCTCGATGGCCATTCTGGCGGTGTCTATTGGAACCGAGGTGCCGAAACGTGGCAGCGTTGTGCGGTAGGCTCGCAACAGAAAGATCGCTTCGATCAGGTCACCGCGAGACTGCCGCACCGCGAGCGCTGCGAGTGCTCGATCGTAGAGTGACGCTTCCGCCATGACCCGGTCGACCGCAAGAGCAAGCTGCTCGACAATCTGATCTATTGTCACCGAAGGCAGCGAACGCTCACCGCGGCGGCGGTCCGCGAGGAGGCGGTGAGCGGCATTGATGGCGGCCTCGCCACCCTTGACGGCTACATACATCGGCGCTCTCCTCAGGCGATCGTGGTTGTTCGGGGCAGGCAGACCAGCGTCCGGCCCGCGGCCAGAATGACGTCGACGCCGCGTGGAAAGAGAGCGCGATTGCCTCTCCAGATTTCCTCGAAATATTCCGGCAGACCGGTGACCTTGATCGTTGCTTTGTTCTTGATGC
>DASYHX010000200.1:0-6871 GCA_035998065.1 Pseudorhizobium sp. | reverse complement strand
TCCGCATCCCCATATGAAGGGTGCGCATGCGCGCCACGCTCTACCGGCTGAAAGGAAGGCCATGTCTGCCCGTCACACCCAAGTTCTCATCATTGGCTCTGGCCCTGCCGGCTATACCGCCGCGATCTACGCCGCGCGCGCCATGCTCAAGCCCGTTCTGATTGCCGGCATGGAGCAGGGTGGGCAGTTGATGATCACCACGGATGTCGAAAATTATCCGGGCTTTGCTGATCCGATCCAGGGTCCCTGGCTCATGGAGCAGATGCTCAACCAGGCGACCCATGTCGGCACCGAGATCGTCAATGACTTGGTGACTGAGGTGGAGCTCTCCCGCCAGCCATTCACGGTTCGCACCGATTCCGGCGCCATCTGGACGGCAGACACCTTGATCATCGCCACGGGTGCGAAGGCCAAATGGCTGGGCATCGAGAGCGAGCAGCGCTTTCAGGGCTTCGGCGTCTCGGCCTGCGCCACCTGCGACGGCTTCTTTTACCGCAATAAAGACGTGATCGTCGTGGGCGGCGGCAATTCCGCCGTGGAAGAGGCGCTTTATCTTTCCAACATCGCCAAGACGGTGACCGTCGTGCACCGGCGCGAGAGCTTCCGGTCGGAAAAGATCCTTGCCGAACGCCTGTTCCAGCGCCCGAACGTGCAGGTGCTGTGGAACACGGAAATTGCAGAAATCACAGGCGAACCCGCCAAGCCGCCGATGCCGCCATCCGTAAACGGCGTTCGCCTGCGCGATACGCGCACCGGTGTAATCAGCGACAAGATAATCGACGGCGTGTTCGTCGCGATCGGCCATGCGCCAGCTACGGAACTCTTCAAGGACACGCTCAGGATGAAGCCGAATGGCTACCTCTGGACGGCACCGGATTCCGCGGCAACCAGCATGCCGGGCGTGTTTGCTGCCGGCGACGTCACCGACGATACCTTCCGCCAGGCAATCACGGCAGCCGGCCTGGGCTGCATGGCTGCACTTGAGGCCGAGCGGTATCTCGCAGGAATCCAGCCGATCGCTGAAGCCGCGGAGTAACCTGAAGCATGGTGATGCCTCTCGACTGGGACAAGTTGCGTATTTTTCATGCAGCAGCGGAGGCTGGGTCCTTCACCCATGCCGCTGACAAGCTGCATCTTTCCCAGTCAGCCATCAGCCGCCAGGTCAGCGCGCTTGAGCAGGATGTGGGTGTCAAGCTTTTCCACCGCCACGCGCGTGGCCTGATCCTCACCGAGCAGGGTGAGCTTCTTTATCGCACGGCCCATGATGTGCTCCTCAAGCTGGAGATGGTGAAGGCTCAACTGACAGAAACGACGGACAAGCCCTCCGGAAAATTGCGGGTCACCACGACCGTCGGGCTCGGCCAGGGCTGGCTCACCGATAAGGTGCAGGAATTCCTGCAGCTCTATCCGGATATGTCGGTCCAGTTGCTCCTCGACAACGAGGAACTTGACGTCAACATGCGCCACGCGGATTGCGCAATCCGCCTGCGCCAGCCACAGCAATCCGATCTCATCCAGCGCAAGCTGTTCACCGTTCACATGCACGTCTACGCCGCGCCGTCCTACATCAACCGCTTTGGCGAGCCGCACACGATCGAGGATCTGGACAACCACAAGATCATCACCTTCGGGGAACCCGCACCGAATTATCTGCTGGACGTCAACTGGCTGGAGCACGCAGGACGGTCTTCCGACAACCCGCGCATCCCGCACCTTCAGATCAACAGCCAGACATCGATCAAGCGCGCATGCCTGCTCGGTATCGGCATCGCTGTGCTTCCCGATTATATCGTCGGGCGCGATCCTGGCCTGATCCAGCTGCCCCTGGCCGCCGACATACCCTCCTTCGACACCTATTTCTGTTATCCGGACGAGATCAAGAACGCAGCTAAGCTTAAGGTTTTCCGTGACTTTGTAGTCTCCAAAGCGCGCAACTGGAATTTCTGAGCCACACACGCCTCAAGGCTGACGCGAAAGTGTTGCGCGTGTCGCATGGCTCCCCTGCACATTTATTCATTGTTCCCTGCACAAAAAACCACCATATCGCACACAGCTGATGCACACACGGTGGCTTTCCTCCCAGTTCCACCGCACCAGCTGTTCCCCTCTGGAGGTTTTTGACCTTCACACTTATAGGGCCCCGGAGTAATCTGGTGGCCCTTTTTTTTGCCCCCACCCTCAGATCTTGCACTTGCGTGCGGTCCGGCTTGCTCCATATGCAAGGTCGGCTGCGGGCATGCGATCCACTCGCTTCTCCAGCTGTTCCCCTCTGGAGGTTAGACCTTCATACCTCAGGGCCGATCTCCGGCCCTTTTTTTTTGCCCTCCCCCTTAAAATCGGCAATTTACGATTTAAATATCGGCTATGGGCGATTTGGACATCGTGTAAGGCGAATGGATAAGCTAGAAGTTCTCAAGGCACTTGCGCACCCGGTGCGGGTTCAATTCCTCGAATGGATGCGCGAGCCCGAGAAGCACTTTTCATCACAGGTCCATCCGCTGGCCATGGGGATCTGCGCCAATCAATTCGAAAAGCGGTGCGGCCTGTCGCAGTCCACAGTCTCCGCCCACCTCGCCACGCTGGAGAAGGCAGGGTTGGTGACGACCAATCGCCTCGGCCAGTGGTCGTTCTACCGTCGCGATGACGAGACGATAGAGGCTTTCATCCACGAGCTGAAAGATACGCTCTGACTACCTCCCTCCGCATGCTCTCAAAGAAGCAAGGATTTTCCAATGACCACACTTTTCGACCCGATGAAGCTCGGCGACATTGACGTTACGAACCGCGTCGCCATGGCACCGCTGACGCGCAACCGCTCCCCCAAGGCCATCCCCAACGATCTGAATGTCACCTATTACGAGCAACGCGCCGGCGCGGGCTTGATCATCACGGAGGGCACGCCGGTCACGCAGCAGGGTCAGGGTTATTCGGATGTTCCCGGGCTCTACCTGCCGCAGGCAGTCGACGGCTGGAAGAAGGTGACCGCCGCTGTTCACGTCAAGGGCGGCAAGATCGTCACACAGCTCTGGCACGTCGGCCGCGTTTCGCACACGTCCCTGCAGCCTGGCGGCGCGGCTCCGGTCGCCCCTTCTCCTGTTCCAGCGGGCGGCAAGACCTATATCATCAATGATGACGGCACCGGCGCTTTCCTTGAGACATCGGAGCCACGCGCGCTGGAAGCATCCGAGATCGCGGAGATCGTTGAGGATTTCCGAAGGGCTGCCCGCGCCGCGATTGACGCCGGCTTCGACGGCGTGGAGATCCATGGCGCCAACGGCTACCTGATCGACCAGTTCCTGAAGACGGGCGCAAATCAGCGCACGGACGAATACGGAGGTTCGATCGAAAACCGGACCCGCTTCCTCTTGCAGGTGGTGGATGCGGTGACGCGGGAGATCGGCCCAGGTCGCACCGGACTGCGCCTTTCGCCGACGACCCCGGCGAATGGCATTTCCGACAAAGATCCGCAGGCGCTCTTCAATTATGTTGCGGAGCAGCTGGCGACACGTGAGCTGTCCTTCATTCATGTCATCGAAGGCGCAACTGGCGGCGAACGCGGCTTCCAATACGAAGGCACCACATTCGACTACGAAGCATTCAAGGCGGCATTCCGGAAGGCCGGCGGCAAGGCGGCCTGGATGGTGAACAACGGCTACAACCGCGAAGCCGCAATGCAGGCCGTGGAAAGTGGACGCGCAGATCTTGTATCGTTCGGTCGGCTTTTCATCGCCAACCCGGACTTGGTGGAGCGCTTCAAATCTGGCGCGGTATTGAACGAGCCGGATCGCGACACGTTCTATGGCGGCGGCGCCAAGGGTTATACGGACTACCCTTCCCTGCAATCAGCTGCTTGATCCCAGAAGGGCGCCGTGAGGCGCCCTTCTCCGGTTACCCCTCGAGGCAGACTTGCCCGAGATGGAGCGTAACCCGATACCAACTAGGGCAGCTGGTTCGGCTGGTCGTCCGCGTCGGTGTCGACAACTTCTGCCTCGGGGCGGTCTCCGCCGTCGCTATATTCCGTGTGCCACACGCCTTTGGCATCCTGCCAGCTGATCTCCTCCGGCTCCCCGCCGACCTGCTGCTCCGCCGCCACGATCCGCGCGGCTTGCAAGGCATCGGAATGCGTCGCAAACGTCTCCGAATAAACATCGTCCAGCCGATAGGCCCAGCCTCCATCGTGCTCGACGATCTTATAAACAACCTTGGTCATCTGCCCTCCTGTCATTGTTATCCGCCGACGCCGGGTAGCCGCGGCACGACGATGATGAAGAAAGCGCAGGCGTACAGCATTGTTCCAGATCAGGCGTACGCTCTCGATTGATCGAACTTAACACGGCCTGCTTCGAATGTGCAGGCTCCGCACAAGCGCATGCTTGATGGCTGCTGCTGCTGCCATAGATGAAGGCAGATACCAGGAGTTGCCAGTGGCGCTGCCATCCGCATTAAAGCAAGAGAAACTTCTTCCGATCTCCGCCGTAGTCGCTGTGTTCGTCTTCTTTCTCGAACACAGCCTGCTGGAAATGGGACGTACCGTCGCAGTGATAGCGGCTGCGGGCCTTATCGCGGTTATAGTGCTAGCATCCACTCGCGTCGCCCATCACGCTGAAGTGCTGGCCCGTAAGGTCGGCGATCCTTACGGCACGATGATCCTTACGCTATCGGCCGTTGCCGTCGAGGTGCTGATCCTCGCCATTATGATGCGGACGACGACCTCGCCGACGCTGGTGCGTGACACGATCTACGCCGCGGTCATGCTCGACATCAACGGGATCCTGGGGCTTGCGGCTTTGCTCGGCGGTCTGCGGCACGGCGAGCAAGCCTATAACGACGACTCGAGCAGGACCTACAGCGTCATGATCCTGACCGCGATGGGCATTTCCATGGTCGTTCCCGAATTCGTCCCGCGCGATCGATGGCATCTTTATTCGGGATTCACGATCGCGGCGATGATCGCCCTCTACGCGCTCTTCCTGCGAATGCAGGTGGGCACGCACAGCTACTTCTTCAGCTACAGCTACCCGCGCCGGAAGCAATCGGCGATGGAGGGAGCCGCCTCCCCCGACCCTCAAGCCGAACCGCAGCACGAAGCGGAGGAGGAATCCACCGCCTTCTCGATCGGCGTCATTCTTTTCGGTGTTGTAGTCATCGGCGCGCTCGCTGAGTTCATGTCCGTCTTCCTCAACTCCGGCCTTGAGGGAACGGGCGCGCCGCCCACCCTGATGGCAGTTGTCGTGGCCTCGATCTCCGCCGCACCGGAAATCCTGACTGCTTTGCGAGCTGCGCTGCGCAACAGGATGCAGGCAGTGGTGAACATCGCTCTGGGCGCCTCCTTGTCGACAGTGATCCTGACAGTGCCGGTCATGGAAGCGATCGCCCTCTACACCGGGCAGCCATTCATGATGGCAATGACCTCTGTGCAGACCGTGATGGTGACGATTACGCTGATTGTTGCGGCGATCAACCTGAACGACGGGCAGACTAACGCCATTGAAGGGATGACACACTTCGTGCTGTTTGCGACGTTCGTGATGCTGACCGTTCTTGGGCTCTAGCGGCGAGCCTCGGTCTCACGCAGATAAACTATTGTTGACCACTCCGTGGGGGGTCCATACCCGCGGACGCCCTAGATCAGCATGACCCGGAGCCAGCCACATGCGCTGCTCTTCTGCTTGACGAAAAGGGAGCGACCAGATGAACCGACTGCCACTTCTGCTTTCCGCCACGATCTTGTCCGCTGCGTTCGCGGCACCACCCGCGCAAGCGCAAGAAGCGCGCGACTCCGTCGTCACCGCTCCGCCGAACGCGCCGGATCAACAGCCGGCCTTCGAAGGCCAGACGCGAGCACCGCAACCGCCCCAGACGCCGGAACTGAAGACGGAAGTCGTTGCCGAGGGGCTGCCTCATCTCTGGGCCATGGAATTCCTGCCGGATGGACGCATGCTCGTCACCGCCAAGCAGGGCGCAATGCACATCCTCTCCGAGGATGGCGAAGTCGGTCCGGAGGTCGAAGGCGTGCCGGATGTTCTGGCCCAGGGCCAGGGTGGTCTTCTGGATGTCGCCCTCGGACCGAACTTCGAGTCCTCCGGAATGATCTACTTCTCCTTTGCCGAGCAACGCGAGAACGGCAACGGTACGTCCGTCGCCTCTGCCAAGCTCGTTACAAATGACCAGGGCGGCGGGCAGCTTGAAAATGTCGAGGTCATCTTCCGCCAGATGCCGAGCTATGACGGCAACAAGCACTTCGGCTCCCGTCTCGTCTTTGGACCTGAAGGCAACCTCTTTGTCACCGTTGGCGAGCGTTCGGATCCTGAACCACGAGTGCAGGCTCAGGACGTCACCAGCGGGCTCGGCAAGATCTTTCGCATCACGCCCGAGGGTGAGCCGGTGGAAGGCAATCCATTTATCGGTAAGGAGGGCCTGCCGGAAATCTGGAGCCTTGGTCACCGCAACTTGCAGTCGGCAACACTTGACGGCCAAGGACGTCTCTGGACCGTCGAGCACGGCCCCCGTGGCGGAGACGAACTGAACAAGCCGGAGGCCGGCAAGAACTATGGCTGGCCGGAGGTCACCTACGGCATCGACTACAGCGGTGCTCCGATTGGGGAAGGCATCACCACCATGGAGCAGACGGAGCAGCCAGTTTATTATTGGGATCCCGTCATCGCACCGTCCGGCATGGCTTACTACGATGGCGATGCCATTCCTGAATGGCAGGGCGCCTTCCTCGTCGGGGGTCTCGTTTCTCAAGGTCTGGTCGTTGTTCACATGGATGGTGACCGCGTACAGTACGAGGAGCGCGTGCCGCTCGATGCCCGTATCCGCGATGTGCGCGTCGGGCCTGATGGCGCCGTCTATGCCGTAACCGAGCAGC
>DASYHX010000158.1:0-2310 GCA_035998065.1 Pseudorhizobium sp. | reverse complement strand
CAGACGACATCGCAATCATTTCAAGCGATATCAAAGCACTAAAATCATCGTCCAATCCGCCTTGGGTCGTTCTGCTGGCCAAGACGATTCAGCTAGAGCAATTCGCGGCCTGCGTCGCGTGCGGCATTGATGGATATCTTTTGGAGGATATCTCGCCCGAGGCACTACTGGACTCGCTGCACCTCGTTACCCATGGGGAAAAGGTCTACCCGAGCCAACTCGCCACTTATCTCTGCGCAGAGCATTTGTCTCCGCCCAGGCGCGACGTCAAAGAGCTGGGCCACATCATCCCATTGTCGGACCGCGAGTTGCACATTGTGCAGTGGCTAGCTGATGGCTGTCCGAACAAGGTGATCGCAACCAAGCTCGACATCACCGAAGCGACCGTCAAAGTCCATGTGAAGGCCATCCTAAAGAAGCTCGGCGTGCAAAACCGCACACAGGCAGCGATATGGGCGATACAGCACGGCATCACTTTCTCGCCCGAGCTTGTTGTTCCCTTGAGCAGCATGCCGCCCCGGCTCCACCTCTGAAGGTTTCAGCACCTCGAGGGGAGTTTAGCCCCAGCCGACAAGAAGCGCGAAGCGAGACGCTCCGCGCTTCTCATGTTTGATCCGTTTTGCAGTTACTGCTTGGCGACGAGCTCGTCTGCGGCCGCGGTAAAGCCCGCTAAAGTCATTGGGATTGAGACGGGTCGGCGGTTGGATCCAACCATCGTGACATTGAACGTGTTGCCACGCTTCATCGAACCAAGAAGGGCATTATCCAACGGGACGACCGCATACACGCCCTTGGCATCGCTCGCGGCGATCGGCACGCTCTTCTTTTGGCCGGAGTCGACTTGGTAAGAAATACCCCCTGGTAGGTGAAGCCCATGCGGCAAGGCCATCACCATCGCTAGGCCCTGCGGCTGCTTTCGGATCGATACCGCGACAACGCGCTCTCCCTGAGGATTAGCAAGTGTCTGGAACATTTGGCAGCCGCCCGACTGGCCGCCGCCGTTCGCATCCGCGCATCTTACGTTCCACGGCTTCACAGGTGCTGCCGGCGCAGAGGCCTGCACGGGCTGCTCGGTCGTTGCCCCAGCTGGGGGCGTGGCTGAGGCAGGCTGGTTTGGTTGCAATTGCGCGGCCTGGTTAGCCTGGGCCGCTTCAGGAACAGTGTTCTGCTGAGCGAGGGCCGCGCCTGTTAGAAGAAGGCTCGTGGAGAACGCAAGGACAAGGCGTGCGCTTGTGCTCTCGGCGTGTTGTATCCAATGCATGAGAATCCTCCTTTGATTTCGATTTTGACGGACCCCGGCCGCACCAAGCGGCGCGGCCGGGGCGCATGGAGGAGTCGAAGCCACCTTTGGCAACCTCGAACTCTTGGGGTTACTCCATGCTTTCGAGGATTGATGAAAGGCTTTCCGCCCCATGACTGCTGGCGCGTCCGGTGTTGACGTTTGAGCTCTGATTTCCATCGCTGACTTGGTCAGAGGTGAGTACCGTGCCCTTGGAATCTACAACGATGGAACAGTTGTTGTTGGCGGTAGCTGTTCCCGTGGCGGAACCACCGCCCGGCCCAGCACTGGCGCCGGCAGCCCCGTCACCGCCTCGGCCGCCTCCTCCCGATCCGCCGCAGGTGAATATGGCCCCGGCATAGCTGGGCACCTGATTTCGCATCTGCTCCTTCTGCAACATGAGCGAAGCAATGCTGGCGCGATTGGCATTAGGCTTTGGGCGCCACCCCTTGGCGAAGGGATCTGCGACTGCTGGAGCGCAGGAAAGCGCGCCGATGATGCCAAAGGCAGTGATTGTATGAAGCGTCCTCACGTTGTGCCCTCCAGAGAATGATTGAGGAAATGAGGAGGGGCGAACCCCTCCTCACCCGCATTACTCTTCGCCGCCAACGCCGACAGAGATGCTGAGGTTGTTGCCAACTGCGGTCGCCGCATTGCGGACCACCGGCGTGATGTCTTCAAGGCCGCCACCACCAAGGTTAGCTGCACCGAAGTTCGTGTAACCATCGATGTTGACGTTGCCCACACCCGCGGTTGCGCTGACATTCGCATAGCCCCACTGGGTGAGATCCGCGACCATCACATGGTTTTCCATGTTCGCAGATTCGATGGTGAACGATGCGTTGTTCGTCACCGCTGTTGCAGCGTTGTCGACATAAGCGTTCAGAATATTTGACACGCTTGCGCTTGCGCTTACCTCGGCAGGTTGGACGAGACCGGCACCAGCCGCGACCGTGAGGAGAGCGGCCATGGTAGTATGCTCGTTGATGTCTTCGAGATCTTCGTCATTGTCGACAATGTAAGCACCCGCA
>DASYHX010000069.1:0-12030 GCA_035998065.1 Pseudorhizobium sp. | reverse complement strand
GCCGCCGGTGGAATTCGTAGGGCCCCTTTTCACTCTACCGGCGCTGATTTCGATCGCGCTGCCGCTCTTCATCGTCACCATGGCGTCGCAAAACATTCCGGGTATCGCGGTGCTGAAGGTCAACCACTACGAGCCCAACCCGGGTCCGCTGTTCGCCACGACCGGGGTCTTCTCGCTGCTGTCGGCCCCATTCGGCGGGCACGCCGTGAACCTTGCGGCGATCACGGCTGCCATGTGCGCAGGCGAGGATGCTCATCCCGATCCTGCCAGGCGTTACTGGGCGGCGATCATTGGCGGCATCGGCTATGTTGTGCTCGGCCTGCTGGCGGGAGCAGTGACAGCCTTCGTATCGCTCGCTCCGCCGATCCTCATCCAGGCGGTGGCGGGATTGGCATTGATCGGTGCGTTTTCGGGGTCGGCCGTGGCCGCCTTCAGGGAGCCGGAGGCGCGCGAGGCGGCGGCGGTTACCTTCCTGATCACCGCATCCGGCGTCTCGTTTGCCGGAATTTCCGGCGCCTTCTGGGGACTGGTCGCGGGCGGGCTGATGATGGGGCTGCAGCGGGTGATGCGCAGCGGCTGATGGACTCGCAAAGAAGCCTTCGTCGCGCTATTTTCGGACATGGAGTTCGAGTTCGACCCCGCAAAGAGTGCCATCAACAAGCGGAAGCACGGGATCGATTTCATAGAAGCCCAGGCTCTGTGGGCACCGGGTGCAGGCCTGATGATCCCGGCGAGATTCGCCGATGAAGAACGATATGCGGTGATCGGCGTGCTTGGTGAGAAGCTGTGGGTTGGCTTTTTCATCCTACGCGGTGGAATAATCCGGATCATGTCCGTTCGCAGAGCACGAGATGAAGAGAAACGGCGTTATGAAGACCATATCCGCAGCTGAATTGGATAAGAAGTTCGACGAAGGTGAGGATATCAGCGAGTATCTCGACTGGTCCAAAGCGCACCGCGTTGACTGGGAGCATGAACTGGTCGAGCTTGAGCTGCCAAAGGCGCAGCTTGCGGAGCTGGATGCCGAAGTGGCGCGTAGAGGAACGACGCGCAGTCACCTTATATCAGCGTGGATTCGTGAGCGGCTGGAGAAAGCCTCCGCTGCTGCCGAGTAACGGCTTGCGCGTTGCTGCTTCAGAGGCTATCACTTCGCCCATGACCATGACAGGCGCGATCATGTCCGACCGTTTTGCCGCCCGCTGCATCGCAGCCGGGGCGACGGTTTTCGCGCCTCTCTCGCTTCTTAGCCTCGACCTTACGCGCGGTTGCCGGGTCCGTTGAGGAGCGCCCGGCGGCCGAAAAGCCTGCCGGCGCAAGAGCTCCTCTCACAATCATTCAATCTTTACCCCTGAAGACCCGTTAGGGTCCGCACCTATAGCGGCAGTTGGCCAGCGGTGCGTGAGCGAGAAGAGACGACGACAATGGATGCGAAAACCCCCATTTCAGCCAAGGGCATGCCGGACGCGGCAGTGAAGTACCGGCCCTATCCGCAGATCAATATCCCTGACCGTACCTGGCCCTCGAAGGTAATCGACAAGGCGCCGATCTGGTGCTCGGTCGACCTGCGCGACGGCAACCAGTCGCTGGTCAACCCGATGGGTCACGACCGCAAGGCGCGCATGTTCAAGCTGCTGCTCGACATGGGCTTCAAGGAAATCGAGATCGGCTTCCCATCGGCCTCGCAGACCGACTTCGACTTCGCCCGCTGGTGCGTGGAAGAGGGCGGGGTGCCGCAGGACGTGTCGCTGCAGGTGCTGGTGCAATGCCGTCCCGAATTGATCACCCGTACCTTCGAGGCACTGGAGGGCGCACACCGTCCGATCATCCATTTCTACAACTCGACCTCGGAGCTGCAGCGGCGCGTCGTGTTCGGCAAGGACGTGGCCGGGATCAAGCAGATCGCGGTGGATGCGGCGAAGATGATCACCGACATGGCGGCCAAGGCCGGCGGCGGCTATCGCTTCGAATACTCTCCGGAAAGCTTCACCGGGACCGAACTGGAAGTCGCGCTGGAAATCTGCAACGCGGTCATCGCCGAGGTGAAGCCGACGGCGGACAACAAGCTGATCCTCAACCTGCCGTCCACGGTCGAGATGGCGACGCCGAACATCTATGCCGACCAGATCGAGTGGATGTGCCGCAACATCGACAACCGCGAGAACATCATCGTATCGCTGCATCCGCACAATGACCGGGGCACCGGCATCGCGGCCACCGAACTGGGGCTGATGGCTGGCGCAGACCGCGTCGAGGGCACCCTGTTCGGCAATGGCGAGCGGACCGGCAATGTCGACATCGTGACACTGGCGCTCAACATGTACACGCAGGGCGTCGATCCCCAGCTGGACTGCACCGACATTGAGCGGATCAAGGCCGTCTACGAGTATTCCAACGAGATGGTCATCCCGGAGCGTCATCCCTATGTGGGCGAGCTTGTCTACACGGCCTTCTCCGGCTCGCACCAAGATGCCATCAACAAGGGCATGAAGGCAATCCGCAAGGCAAACTCGCCGGTCTGGGAAGTGCCGTACCTGCCGATCGACCCGCAGGATGTGGGACGCACTTACGAAGCGATTATCCGCATCAATTCGCAATCCGGGAAGGGCGGCATCGCGTACATTCTGCAGGCCGACTACGGCATCAACCTGCCGCGCAACCTGCAGGTGGAGTTCCGCGAGGATATCCAGCGGATCACCGACGAGGAAGGGAAGGAACTGCCTTCGAAGAAGATCTACGAGCGCTTCATCGAGCGTTACGTCGAGCAGCCTGAAGCGCGCATCAAGTTCGTTGATCACCATACATATCCCGCTGGAACCGAGCACAAGGGCGTACGCGTGGTTGCGGCGGAGATTACGGACCGAGGCGAGACGAAGCGGATCGAAGGCAAAGGGACCGGGCCGATCGACGGCTTCGTGAATGCGCTGTCCAGCTATCTCGAGATGGAGATTTCGGTGGCGGATTATTCCGAGCATTCGTTGCAGCATGGGTCAAATGCCACGGCCATCGCCTATGTGGAGATGGAGCATCCAGGGGGTAAGCTGTTCGGGGCCGGGATCAATACCAACATCGTGACGGCGTCGCTCGAGGCGATCGTCTCGGCCGCCAATCGCGTGCTCGACGAGAAGAAGGCCTGATCCTTCAGATCAGGCCGGCGGCCTTCGCCGCAATCTCGTCCAGTGACGCGGCGGAGGAAGGGCCGACGGCAACATAGGTAGCCGTCGCGCTCTTCCACGACATCAGTGCGATGTTATCGCGGATGAGCTCGGTGAAGCCATCGTCATCCGGATTGTTCTTGCGAAACAGGATCGAGATTACTTCGCCTTCGGAAGAGGTGTAGAGCAGTTCCCCGACCGGCTGTCCGCCGGCGGCAAACAGTCGAGCGCCCTTGAATTCGAGACCGTTCTGGGAAAGGTCAGGGATGCGGAAGTTGATGCCGGTATTGGCCAGGAGCCATTCGACGATTGCGGCTGGATCGGCGGCGGACATCTCCGCAAGCTGACCCGGCTGGCGCGAGAAGATCCGGTAGTGAGCGACGACGTCGTCCAGCCAGTCGCGGTGCTCGATCACCAGTGCCTGCGCCGGCGCAACCGGCTGTTGGCCTATCCCGTAGCCCAGGCCGCCGCCAATCGAAAATAGCAGAACACCAGCCAGGATGGACTGGACGGTGTTGGGCCTGAACGAAAAGGACGCACGCGGCTCTGCCGGAAGCCGGACCACCTTGCGTGGAGGCGGCGTGGTCTTGATGGCACGGACGAGGTCCAGCGGGACAGGCTCCTTCAAGAGGTCGTCAAAGATCTCACGGCCCCGGTTGTTGCCGTTCTTCAGCATGTCATGGGTTGCCCGCGCTTGCGCATTCTCCCGCAGCAATGCCTCAAGCGCCCGCTGTTCATGTGCGGGCAGTTCCCGATCGAGCAGCGCGCTTAGACCCAGGCCGTTTCTGTTCCCCGCACTCTTCATCAAGCTCTCCGTTGAACCGTGGGCGCCGCAATGGCGGCAAAGTTCACACGCGCCTCATAAAGGCGCAAGACGAGCGTCTCGCGGTCGACGCCGAGGATATCGGCCGCCTCGGCGTAGGTGAAGCCTTCGACTTCAACGAGCAAGAAGGCACTTGCCTCGCCCGCCGGCAGCCCGAGGACTATCGCCTGCTGCCCGGTTTCAGAGGGGCGGCTGGCGTCCGACACTTCGGAAGCTTTCGTGGGGCAAATTGGTGCCCGCGAGGCTGCGCTCCGCACGAGCGCGAAAAGCCATGGAAGGATGGATGGAGTTTGGGAGGGAGATCGCCCGCCGGTGATTGCCCTCGTACAGGTCGAGCGGACACATTCGTCGGCTGCTTCGGCGCTTGGGGCCAATGTCAGCGCAAACCGTCGCAGGCGCGGTAGGAGCGAAACGATGTGGCGCCGGATTTCGGGTGATGCGCCGGATGTCATTGTCAAATCAGCAGGCCTTGTTGACGATTGGATGCCAGCCCCTATCCCCAAGGTGTGAAGCGAATATGGCGAGTTTACAGATACCGCTTAAAACAATCTGGCCGCCTCAGGGACTGAAAGAGATCCGGGATCATCCCCATAGAAGATGTGGCTGTTGTCAAGCTGGACGCCGTCTCCGGCTTCGGTGAGGGCATACCGGTCGCAGGCAAGGTTCCATGCCCCGGCACTTCCCGAAAGGCGAAACAGGTTGTAGGCAGCACGGGGCTTGGACCCGCCGGGTCCCTGCGAGGCGGAGGCAATGCCGACCACCGGCACCTGTCCATGGTGGCCCTTCAGCCAGTAGACGGTGTTCAGATGCGTATGACCGTGCAGCACGAGCTCCGCGCCGCCCGTAGAGATCGCTGCGGCGAACCTCCGGATGCCGATCATGCGCTTGTGGGACGAGGCGGCGCCGCGGATCGGCGGGTGGTGGATCAGGACGACGCGGAAAAGCCCCTCATCACCTGCCTTTTTCAGAAGGTTTACCGTTTCGCGTGCCTGGCGCGGGCTGAAATAGCCGGAGGCCGAGAAGGGTGGGGTCGCGACGGAGGTGGAGCAGCCAATGATGGCAACCGGGCCACGACGCCGGATGGTGGGGAACACCTTCGTCTCGTCAGACCAGTCGCGGGTGCCGTCGTCACCAATGATATAGGGGTACCACTCGTTGACGGACCGTTCGTGCGCTCCAGGAACGTAGGCGTCATGGTTGCCGGGCACAACGGTCGTATCTGCGGCATCAGCCACGGATTGGAGCCATTCCCCGGCGAGGGTCGTTTCAATGCTGGTCGCGAGGTTGACGAGATCACCGGTAATCATCAGGTGGTCCGGCTCACGGAGCTTCAGGTCGCTGATGAGCAGATCCAGGGTGTTGACGAAAAGGTGCTTGCGCCGATTCCTGTGCCAGTTCACAAAGCCGGTGATGCGCTTCGACATCAGTTCGCGGAGCGTAAGGCGTGGAAGCGGACCGAGATGAATGTCGGAGATATGTGCAAATTTGTACATGGTGCAGACATAACGCATCACGCCAGGATTCGTTATCCAAAATCCTCTTCCTTCTGGGGGTTTCGCTGATGACCGGAGGGATCGATGAGGTAAAGAGGCTGCGTAGCCGACTCGCCTTAAGGCTGTTCCACGGCATATTCATCCTGACGCGCGGCATGACGCTTGGTGTGCGTGCAGCCTGTTTTGATCCCGAAGGCCGCGTCTTCCTTGTCCGCCACACCTATGTCCCGGGCTGGTATCTTCCAGGTGGCGGCGTCGAGAGACACGAGACGGTGCGGGCGGCGCTGGAAAAAGAACTGCGTGAGGAAGGCAACCTGGTGATGACGTCGGCGCCGGAGCTCTTCCACGTCTACTACAACAGCCGCGTCAGCAAGCGTGATCACGTGGTGCTCTACAGGGTCGAAGTGGAGCAGACGGAACCACGGCTGCCGGATCGAGAGATCGCCGAGGGGCGCTTCTTTGAGCTCGATGCGCTGCCAAAGGAGACGACGACGGCAACTCTTTCTCGCCTTCGGGAACTACGGGGAGAGGTGCCGCCGACGGACCTCTGGTAGAAGGTCGCCGCGATCAGTGGTGGAGCTGCGCCCGCTCATGCGGTGCATCCAGATCCATCTTCGGCCCCACGGGCACTACACCGGTTGGATTGATTGTCGGGTGGCTTCGGTAATAGTGCTGCTTGATATGGTCGAAGTGGACCGTCTCCGAGACGCCGGGAACCTCATACAGATCTCGCAGGTAGCGCCTCAGATTCGGATAGTCGGCGATCCGGCGGATGTTGCACTTGAAATGTCCGACATAGACGGGGTCGAAGCGTATCAAAGTGGTGAAAAGTCGCCAATCGGCTTCCGTCTGGCGATCGCCAAACAGGTAGCGCTGCGTGCCGAGCCGGTCCTCCAGCATGTCCAGTGTGCGGAAGAGGGCGTGTACGTTCTCCTCATAGGCTTCCTGAGTGGTGGCGAAACCTGCCTTGTAGACCCCGTTGTTGACGGTGTCGTAGATGGTATAATTGAGAGCATCGATCTCTGTGCGCAGGCCTTCGGGATAGAAGTCGTCCGACGAGCCGGTCAGTTCGTCGAAGGCGGTATTGAGCATGCGGATGATCTCCGCACTCTCGTTGGAGACGATCGTCTGCTTCTGCTTGTCCCACAGGGTTGGCACGGTAACCCGCCCGGAATAGTTCGGGTCGGCCTTCAGGTAGACCTGGTAGAGGTAGTCCAGCCCCAAGAGGTCGTCCTTCGTGCCGCCATCCTTTTCGGAAAACTCCCAGCCGTTGTCGAGCATCAACGGGCTGACAACGGAGACTGAGATGTAATCCTCCAGCTTCTTGAGCTTGCGGAAGATCAGGGTGCGGTGGGCCCATGGACAGGCATAAGATACGTAGAGGTGGTATCGACTGGATTCCGCCTTGAACCCGTCGCGCCCTGTCGGCCCTGCGGAACCATCTGCGGTGATCCAGTTGCGGAACTGGGATTCTGAACGCTTGAAATGTCCCTTGGTCGATTTCGTGTCGTACCAGACGTCCTGCCATTTTCCTTCAACGAGCCTGCCCATGCGGATCTCCCTTTTTGCTTCCACTGAACTTACGGCAGGAGATTGCGATTGCGAGCCTTCGCGCGTTGAACACTGCGTTTTTCGGTTGGCGGCACAAATCTTTCCTGCTAAGGCGCATCATCACCTTGGGAAATGCCATGACCGAAGCACGGGCACTGCGACGACGCTGATCTTCTGAAGGATGCCAAACGGCATCACAAGATCGCATTGTCCTGTCCGCTCTTTATCTACGGCTTCGGTTCACCATGGCTCCGCAACTTCTCCCCAAGCACGACCTCGTCTACATGACTGAAGATGCATCGCATGACGATGTTATCGAACTCATCAATGCCGAAGCCTTCGGGCCAGGCCGGCACGCCCGTGCGGCTGCGCGGATCCGCGAGCAGGGTCCGCACGACCGGGCTTTGTCTTTCGTTTGCGCCGACGACGGGGAGACGATCGCGTCGGTGCGGATGACGCCGGTGATTGCCGGCGATGTCCGTGGTCATCTTCTGGGTCCGTTGGCCGTGCGGCCTTCCCACAAGAACCGCGGTATCGGGCGCGAACTGGTGCACATCGCGATCGAGGCAGCACGCCGTGCAGGTTCGGAGGCCGTGATCCTTGTCGGTGATCCGCCTTATTACATGCCGCTCGGTTTCGAGAAGGTCGCCTATGGTGCCTTGACCTTCCCTGGTCCGGTGGACCCCGGTCGCGTCCTTGTGGTGCCGTTGGCGGAAGGTGTGCATCTGCGGCTTGCTGGAACAATCCACTGGCGTGAGTAAACCAAGTCCTCTAAGCAGCAGGTGGGCGTGCCGATGGAGGCGCTGCCCTGCTCAGACGGGGGGGGTGATGGCATGGCGACGATCACTATCGACGAGGCTCTGGAGCGCGCCGGTGCGGGAAGCTACCAGAAGCGCCTGATTGGAATTTTCGGCCTGGTCTGGGCGGCGGACGCCATGCAGGTCTTGGCGGTGGGCTTCACTGCAGCATCGATCGCCACCACCTTCGGACTGACTGTACCGCAGGCACTGCAGACTGGGACGCTGTTTTTCCTGGGCATGTTGCTCGGCGCCCTTGGCTTCGGACGGCTTGCCGACAGGATTGGTCGACGAAACGTTCTGATCGTCACCGTTTCCTGCGACGCGGTCTTTGGCATCCTTTCCGTCTTCGCGCCGGACTTTACGATCCTGCTCTTGCTGCGGTTCCTGACGGGCGTCGCCGTCGGGGGTACACTGCCCGTCGATTACGCGATGATGGCCGAGTTTTTGCCGGCGAGAAATCGAGGGCGCTGGCTGGTGCTGCTTGAAGGCTTCTGGGCCGTCGGGACACTGGTGGTGGCGATTGCGGCCTGGATGACGAGCCTTGCCGGGGTGGAAGACGCGTGGCGATACATCTTCGCCGTGACCGCCTTGCCTGCGCTGGTGGGGGTTGGTCTCCGGTTCCTGGTTCCGGAGTCGCCGCTCTACCTGATGCGCTCGGGACGTGGCGATGAGGCGAAGTCCATCATGGATCAGATCCTCGTGGCAAACGGAAAACCACCCATCCCGGTTGAATATCAGCTTGAAACGCCGCCGCCGATCGGGGAGGTGCGAATCTTCTCCGGTACATTGCGTCGGCGCAGCCTGATGATCCTGGCGATCTGGTTTCTTGTCTCGGTGTCCTATTATGGCGTCTTCGCGTGGATTCCGCCGCGGCTGGCGGGGGAGGGCTTTGGTTTCGTGCGCGGATACGGATTTCTTGTCCTGATCGCGCTCGCGCAACTGCCGGGCTATGCTCTCGCGGCTTACGGCGTAGAAAAGTGGGGTAGGCGGCCAACGCTGATCGGGTTCTGTCTGCTATCGGCGGCAGGCTGCCTGCTCTTCGTCATCGGCGGCAGCAGTGTCATGGTCGGGGGGGCGCTGCTGCTGATGAGCTTTGCGCTGCTCGGCACGTGGGGCGCTCTTTATGCGATCACGCCGGAGCTATATCCGACCGCCTCCCGTGCAACAGGCATGGGAGCGGCCGGGGCGATGGCGCGGTTCGGTGGGTTGCTTGCGCCTTCACTGATCGGTCTTGTGGTCGCGCAGAGCTTCGGCCTGGCGGTGGCGATCTTTGCGGTCCTGCTTCTGCTTGCGGCAATCGCAGGGTTCCTAATCGACACGGAAACGCGGGCGGTTTCGCTGACGTGACTAGCGCTTGGGTGCTGCCTTACTTGATCTTCAGAAGGTGGATCTTTCCGGCCATCGTAATCGTATGGGCAGACTGATCGGGTTCGATGTCCGCGTCCACCGGCTGGATAAGCCCCTGCTGTCGCAGTTCGCCAAGCGTGGTGGTGGTCATAAACTTGATCTTCTGCGGGCGCTCCTTGAAGCGGTCGGTGCGGGCATAGGTGACCTGGGCGTTGAGATGCGTCCACTTCTTGCCTTCTTGTGGGTAAACATCCCCGTCTTTGGCCAGTTTCAGGCCTTTTACCTGCGTGGGTGTCAGTTCGATCATTCTGGTGTTCCTAGTCATGATGATGTTCGAGCGTTCGCCCGCTCGACAGACGAACGCGAGCGACGCGTTCAGCGCTGGCGCGCCTTTCGGGCGGCATAGCGACGGTCGCGTTCTGCTTTTCGTGCAGCCTCGTCGGCAACGACGCGCGATACTCGCTCGGCGATTTCAGCCTGACGGGCCTCGGCCTCGGCGCGCTGTTCCTGTTCAGCAGCTGCCGCCGCTGCGGCGGCTTCGGCAAGAATACGGTCGTGTTCGGCTTGCTTCTGGGCTTCCCGCTCCGCACGCCGCGCCTCGCGCGCCTGCGCGACGGCCTCACGGGCGGCAAGCTTCTCCTGCATTTCCGGATCGGTCGGCTTAGGCGCGGATGCAAATTTTGCCAGTAGTTGACGCTTGGCCTCGGCCGCGGCTGTGCGGCGTTCGGCGAAGCCATTGTCGCTGGGGTGTCTCAAATGAAGTTCCTTTGTGAAGCTCGCGGCCGCGGCCAAAACGGCGGCCGACACAATGCAAAAAAGGCCAGACATGCTGCCTGGCCCTTCAAACTCATCGCCGCGATGCCAGTACATCCGTGGTCATCGGCAGCTGGAAGTCTCAGGCAGCGCGAAGCTGACCGGCGGACATCTTGCCCGACTTATTGTCGCGCTCGAGTTCGAAGCCAAGCTTTTGGCCTTCGACGAGCGAGTTCATGCCGGCGCGTTCGACAGCCGAGATGTGGATAAACACGTCCGCGCTGCCATCATCGGGCTCAATGAAGCCGTAACCTTTGGTGGAGTTAAACCATTTTACTGTGCCAGTGGTCATAACGAACCCTTTCCTAGCGAGATTGATCACCGCCGGGCGACGCACGACGGGGTTTCGACTTTTGAGAGAAGGAAGTTCGTCACGAAGCGCAAGGCGCGGTAAAAACTATCGGCAAACAAAGTATCGATGTGCTTCATTACGCCACTGGTATCCCAATGTCAACTTTTTGTTTTGGTTGCAGCGGTGAATGCTTCCTCAGGTTGTGTTCGTTCAAAAGTCGCGCCGCTTCGATCTCGAGCCGTCGTGAGCTAGAACGGCTTTTTCAGCCAGGTGACCGCATGACCACCGTCGAGCCCCGCCAATTCGCCGATGACGCTGTAGCCGAGCTTCACATAGAAGTCGCGCGCGTGCGGGTTCATCGTGTCGAGATAGGCGCCGCGGCAGCCGCGGGCTTTCGCTTCCTGTTCCGCCTTGGCGAGGAGATGGGTCGCCATCCCTTGCCCACGGAGATGATCCGGGACGAACAGCATCTGGACATACAGCCAGCCACGACCGGTCCGTCCGATCAGGCCGCCTTCCGGATCGCCCGCCTTGTCGCGCAGGATGATGGCGATGTCCTTGCGGTCCATAGGACCGAAGCGCTCGACGTTGTAGGCGACCAGCCGATCGAGGATCGCCTTCTCTTCTTCGGGCGAGTAGGTGTCAGTGAGTTCCAGTTCGAGATGCATCGCACTCTCCATGATACAAGAGAGTGAGCGATAGCAGGCATGTTGACGCGCAAAAACCCTGCCTAGCGTCCTTCACGCCACCACATGGCGGCAACGGCGAAGAGAAGTGCCGAGAGCCCGGCAAACCCGGCAAAGAGCGGAATGGTGTTGACGCCGCGCAGAACTGTCTCGTCCGTCAGGCGGATCACCATGCGGTCCGGATCGTTGATGCGCACCTCGCCGCGAACCGGCAGGATGCTCGGTAACCGGAGGCTTTCACCCTCAGCAATGCGTGTGACGAGCCCTTTAGTGCGTTCCGCATAAGGCGCAAGCGTCTCTTCCGTCGAGATCATGGCCGTGAACTCGGGGGCGTCGACTGCTCCAACATGGACGAGCGTGGAGAACTCGCCATTTACGATCTCGAACAGACCCGTCTCCTCCATCCGCCGTTCGAGGCGGTATGAACCAGGGCCCGCCTCGGCGAGGGGGAGCGTCTCCGTCCGGCCGGACGGGTAGGTGATGGTGGCAGGGCCCGGGTCATCAGCAATGGTCTGACGGTTTACTTCCAACGTGCGCCCGCTGGCCCGCGCCGTCAGCGCTTCTTCCTCAAGATCCGGCTCCTTCATCAGCCAGTGGGCGATGCGGCGATAAAGCGCCACATGCGGCCCGCCGCCCTCGAAGCCGCGCGCCCAGAGCCAGCCGTGGTCGGAGAGCAGCATGGCCACGCGGCCTTCGCCTTCGCGGTTGAGCACGAGAAGCGGCCGGCTGTCGTCGCCGAGCATGACCGTTTGGCCTTCCGGCGGCGGCACGTCGATCGAGCGGAACCAGCGGCCCCACGCGGGTGGCTCTTGGCCGGATCCGTCGAGACCGCGGGTCACAGGATGCTTCTGACCCTTCTCCGACAAGCGCGGGTAGAAGCCAGCATCATGGACTTCGCCGGTAGGGACAGCCGGCAGGACCTGGGAAAGTGGTGTCGCGGCGATCGAGCTTTCGCCGGCATATTCAGGTCCGGCGGCAATCAGCAAGGCGCCACCATTTTGCACATACTGTGAGATGTAGTCGTAGTAGAGGATCGGCAGCACATTGCGGTGCGTGTAGCGGTCGAAGATGAT
>DASYHX010000052.1:0-2342 GCA_035998065.1 Pseudorhizobium sp. | reverse complement strand
GTATGGACGATCACGAGACCGGTCAGCGTGCCGTAAACACCAAGTTCGCGCAACGCGATAACCACTGGATAGATCATCACCTGATAAGGGATGAAGGCCCCGATAATGAGGATCGAAAAGAACAGTTCAGATCCCTTGAAGCGCCAGTTGGCGAGTGAGTAGCCACTGACCGATGCGACGAAGATCGACACCACCACCGAAGGTACGAGGATCCGGACCGAGTTCCAGAACCCGCGGGATAGCCCATCGCAGTTCAGACCGGTGCAGGCTTCTGCCCAAGCCTTCACCCAGGGCTCGAAGGTGATCTCCATCGGCGGAGAGAAGATGTTGCCCATGCGCACTTCAGGCATGCCCTTCAGCGACGTCACGACCATCACGTAGAGCGGGATGAGGTAGTATACGGCCGCGACGAACAGGATGCCGTAGAGCATGATGTTGCGGCTCGACAGCACGCGCTTCGGGCGACGGCCGCGGGGGCCGGCAATATCGCCGGACACGGCATCGAAACCTGCGGCTGTTGTGTTGAGCGACGAGATGTTAGCCACGCTTCTTGCCTCCGAACTCGAGATAGGCCCAGGGGATGATGATGATGGCGACCGTGAGCAGCATCATCGTGGACGCGGCGAAACCCTGACCGAGGTTCTGGGCCTGGAACATGTAGTCGTAAACGTATTTGGCAGGCACTTCCGACGCGTTGCCGGGCCCGCCGCTCGTTTGCGCGACCACGAGGTCGTAGACCTTGACGATGCCGCTCGCGATGATGACGAGCGTGGTGATGAACACCGGGCGCATCATCGGGATGACGATGAAAAGATAGGTCTTCCACATGGGGATGCCGTCGACCCGCGACGCTTTCCAGATGTCCTCGTCGATACCGCGCAGACCCGCCAGCATCAGACACATCACCAAGCCCGTCCCCTGCCACAAGCCGGCGATCAGGATGCCGTAGATGACGATCGAGGGGTTGTAGAGCGGGTCAAAGGTGAAGCTCTCCCAGCCCAGCGAGCGGACGATGCCCTGGACGCCGAATTCCGGATTAAGGATCCACTGCCAGACAAGGCCCGTGACGATGAAGGACAAGGCGAAGGGATAGAGAAAGATCGTGCGGAACGCATTTTCGAACCGGATTTTCTGGTCCATCAGCGCCGCCAGCACAAAGCCGATCACAAGGCTGAAGATCAGTGTCAGGACGCCGTAGATCGCCAAGTTCTGGATTGAAATGATCCAGCGCGAAGAAGCCCAAAGCCGCTCATACTGATCGAACCCAACGAAAGACAGGCGCGGCAGGAGCTTGGAGTTGGTGAAGGAATAGACGACGGTCCAGAGAGAGCCTCCGAGGAAAATGCCCAGGGCGATCAGGATCATCGGGAGAGAGGCGATCTTGGAATTCAGATTGCGAAACAGTTGGTTGGGGCGTTTGGCAGGCGCATGACCTGTCATCGTCGGGTTCCTCCTCGAGCACGACCTCGCGCAGAGGCAGGCACCGGGTTGGCCGATGCCGGCGCTTCGCGCAGTAAGCGAAACGGTTACCCGGCCGGCACCTTAAACGCGGTGCCGACCGGGGCGGTCGCTTGGGATTAGTCAGCCGAAGAAATGATGCTGGCGAAGCGTTCTTGCGCGGCTTCGGCACTCATCGAGGTGCTGGCGAAGAACTCCGTCAGAAGATCTTCCTTCTGCTTCTGGCTATCAGCCGAAAGCAACTGGTCGGTGCTTGTCAGGGCGTTGCCCTGGGCGACGATCTCCAAACCCTTCTTCATGCAATCATTGGCGGCTTCCAGATCGACGTCACCTCGAACGGGCAGCGAACCCTTCTTCAGGTTGAAGGCGACCTGCGTCGCAGGATCGAGCATGGTCTGTGCAAGCACATCCTGAGCCTTCGACTTCTCCTCGTCGTCAAGGACAGGGAAGTAGAAGGCATCACCACCGGTCGTGATGTAAGGGCTGACGCCGAGACCTGGCAGGCAGCTATAATCCTCGCCTGCAACCTGCCCGGCGATCTGGAACTCGCCCTGGGCCCAATCACCCATTACCTGGCCGCCGGCCTTGCCGGTGATCACCATGTTGGTGGCCTGGTTCCAGTCCTGGACATTGCTGCCGGCTGCCATCTCGCGAGCCTGAACGGCTGCCTCGAAGACCTCGGCCATTTCCGGACCGGCGGCCACGTCGGCGTCCTTGTCCACGTAGACCGACTGATAGACGTCCTTGCCGCCGAGCGAAAGAACGAGGGTGTCGAACAGACCGCCGGCCTGCCAGGCCTGCCCGCCAAGCGCCAGCGGCTGAATGCCCGCTTCCTTGAGCTTGGGAGCGGCAGCGACAAACTCATTCCAGTCCTTCGGAACGGC
>DASYHX010000025.1:0-16259 GCA_035998065.1 Pseudorhizobium sp. | reverse complement strand
GAACAGGATCAGGAAGGCTGCGACGACGAGAAATCCCATGGGAGTGCCCTCAGACTGCGATGTTCGTATCAGCCTGAGGCGGCTTGCGAAGGTGGGTCAGATGCACCAGAACTGCCCCGGCGAACCCGAAGAAGGTCGCCCCGAGGAAGATCCAGAAGGGTATACCGAGTGTCGGCGTAGAATTTGCCAGGTTCTTCGAAATGTTCGAGACCGTGACCCAGGCGAGAAACCCGGTTATGGCGATTGCACTTAGCGATATGGTGATGTCGATGACCCGTCGCATCCGCACAGGAAGCGCGGCCTTGATCTCCCCCATAACGATATTTTCGCCTCTCGAGACGACAAGGGGATAGGAGCAGAACACCAGGCATATCAACAGAAAGCGTGTCAGTTCTTCTGCACCAATGAAGGGCAGGGCGAACACGCTGCGCATGACAACCTGCGTGGTCGGGACGAGAACCAGGCCCGCAGTCAGCAGAGCGACGACGGCGGTCAGGGCACGTTCGGCGACATGCATCGGATGGACTCCATAACTGATGCGAGGCAGAAGTGGAGGCGGCACGTGGCCGCCTCTGTCGAATGCCAGCTACTTCACGGCCTCGATTTTCGCGATCAGCTCTTCAAACTCAGGGAAGTCCTGCCTGATCTGCGCACTGACCTTCTCCCTGAATGCGTCGACGTCCAATCCGTCCGCAGCGGTGATGACGGTCATGCCACGTCCCTTCAAGTCCTCGACCAGCTTGGCTTCGGAGTCGGTCGCCATCTGCAGCGACTTCTCAGCCTCTTCATCCAACACCTTCGTAATATTGGCGCGCTGGTCTTCGCTCAACCCCTGCCAAATCTCCTCATTGACGAACACGGCAAGCACCGCGCGCATGTGGCCGGTCATGGAGAGATGCGATTGAACCTCATTCAGGTTGTTTGCTGCGATCATCGTCAGCGGGTTCTCTTGACCAACGACCACCCCAGTCATCAGGGCGGTTGGGAGCTCGGCGACCTCGACTGGTGTGGGAATGGCCCCAAAGCCCTTGACCATGGAAACCCAAAGTTCCAGCGGCACCGCACGGAAAGGCTTACCAGCGAGATCGGCTGGCGTCTTCACCGGGAAATTGGACGAAATATGTCGGTCGCCGCGATAGATGCGACCAATGATACGGACGCCTTGAGCTACCAGCTTTTCATTGATCGCTTGAAGCGCAGGCGAGGCGTCAGGATCAGTGGCGGCCAGCGCATGGCCTCCGTCGCGATAGATGAAGGGGGCGTTGAACACTGCAACTTCCGGCACCAACTTGGCCAGCGATGCAAAGTCGTGGTGCCCCATGGAGATAGACCCCATTCTAACGCCATCCACCATTTCGGCGACGCCTCCGAGCTGGCTGGCAGGATAAACGGTGACCGTTACCTCATCATTGGTGGCGGTCTTTATCGCTTCGGCAGCCTGCGCCGCGTAGACGGTCTGAATATCACCCTCTGCGCCGACATGCGCGTATCGTAACTCGGCGGCGCCCAACGGACTAACAGCCAGCGAAGCAGTTACGGCGAGGGTTGCAACCGCTCCCTTGATAGAAATCTTCAGCATTTCTTTCTCCTCCCTTTAAACTCAGACCTGCGTCAGGTTTCCTTCGGCAGGTTCTTCTTCGTGAACGCGGCGATGTAACTCTTCCTCCTGAGTTCATCACCGATCGCAAAGTGTTGTCGAAGCTTGTGCTCGGCCTCGTCCGGATTGCGGGCGAGCACCGAGAGGTAGACCTCCCTGTGTGCCTCAACCAGATAGTCGAGGATCCCGGCCGTTTCGCTCGTCTCCTGCCGGCGCTGGACATGACTGCGCTTGAGGAGCGTGGAAATCGATTGGTAGATCGTAATGAGCGCGGGGCTGCGACTTGCTTCCACCAAAGCCAGATGGAAGGCGAAGTCGGCGCCGCCGCCCTCTTCCACGTCGTGAATCGTCTCCATCAGGCGGCTGAGAAGAGAGCCGATCCGTGCCAGGTCCCCATCTGTGGCCCGTGAACAGGCGAGACGTATCGCCTGACACTCAATGGCTATTCGCGCCTGCATGATGTCATCCATCATGTCGGGCTGTTGGGCCAGGCAGAAGGTCAGGAAGTCACCAATGACGGCCATATCCGCTTTGCGTACGTAGGCGCCCTTGCCGTGACGGATGTCGAGGAAGCCTAGGTTGGCGAGAGACCGAAGAGCCTCGCGAAGGACCGGTCGAGACACTCCTAACGCCAGCGACAGCTCTCGTTCTCCAAGAAGACGATCACCTTCGCGCATAGCACCTGACAAAAGCTGCTCCCGGAAGAACGAAAGCACCTTCTCCGTACCTGCAAGATCCGTGGGGGTATCGATGACAACAGAACTCACGGTGGTCTCCAAATGGTATGACCACTTAATTACCAGTTCATGGATTTGTCAATCTCTTCCCCGCTCCTGACCGACCCCCGGTCCGTTCAGCTCACTTGATCCAGCAGGAGCCGTTGTGTCTGCCGCTTCGGGCGGTCGGTGCGGGCAAGGTAGAGTTCGGCAAGGATCAGGTTCGGCACCCAGGCCAGGAAGGAGATAATCGGATAACTGAGATCAAAGGGGATGCCAAACACTCCGGCGATGGAGAGGTAGACGCGCAGGTTAACGGCTGCGAAGGTGAGCACCCAGGAGCGGATCATCCAACGGCGGTGGTCGGGGAATCGGTGCTCGCGGGCCCGCTGCCAGCCGTAGCCGATGGTGAACGCCCAGATGACCGACAGGCTGCCGAAACCGGCCATGGCCACCGGCCCCATCGTGGTGCCAAGCGCGAGGATGAGGCCAGATACAGCGCCGAACAGGCAGGTGACGGCATACACCCGGCCGGTCCAGCGGTGCAGGGCAGGCCGCGCCGACCGCAGCCGGGGGAGGAACTGGAACGGGCCGATCAGCAGCGAGGTGGCGGCTGCTGCAGCGTGAAGAGGAAGCCACGGGGAAGCAAAGACATTGGCGACGATCTTCGGCGGCATCGGGCCGACTCCGATCACGTAGCGGTAGGAGGCTATCGCGACCGCGATGCTGGCGAGCGTGGCTAGTATCCAAGTCGATCGGCGGCTCCAAAATCGCCCCCGGAGATGACCCGAGGGGCGATTTGAAGGTGAGGGCACCTGCTGCACGAGACTGTTCATGTCGGAACTCCGGTCGTTGCTGCCGTCAGGCTGGCGCGCCGTCGCGTGGTCGGCCATCCGATTTTCGCGAATGGTGCACGGCTTTCGCGAGCGGTGCGGGATCGGCTAGGCTCGCCACTCGACTTCCGTCCTTTCCTGGGGCAAGACACGGCAATGCGGCATGTCTCGGAGCTTGGCCTTTTCATCCTGATCGGCACCGTACTGTCGGTGCTCGGTCCCTTCGGAACGATCGCGGATCCTGTCCTTCCGCGCACGCTGTTTTGGCTGAGCACGATCACGGCGGGCGGTATGGTCGGCATCCTCCTCGACATCGTCCTGCAGCGATGGTTCAGAGAGCCGTGGCTGCGCATGCCCATCGTCTCTGTGGGCATGACGCCGGCGGTCACGCTGATCGTGCTGCAGGCGATGAACCTCCTGCTCGCTCACGACCACGCCGTCATGTCCCCCTTCACGCGGCACCTGCTGTGGCAGGTCTTCATCGTCTGCCTCGTGGTCATGGGTCTGCGAATGCTCGTGCAGAGAAAGCCGGAGCCGGTGGTGGAGACCCCCACCGTCATTGCGCCACCAGTGGCGGAGGCGAAGCTGCGCAGCCGGCTTTCGGCACGGAGGCGGACGGCGCGGCTGATCGCACTGGAGGCAGACGATCATTACGTGCGGGTCCACACGGATGCGGGGGTTGAGCTCCTCGCCCTGCGCTTTTCGGATGCTGTGGAGGACCTCTGCGCCGCGCATGGATATCGCGTCCACCGCTCCTGGTGGGTGGCGGCCGATGCGATTCGCGCGGCCCGCTGGAGGCGCGGGAGCGGCGAGCTTGAGCTGGAAGACGGATCGCTGGTTCCGATCAGCCGCAGCGGCGCGCCCTTGCTGCGCGCGGCCGGCTGGCTTTAAGGAGAGACGGCCGCCGCGTGGGGAGGTCTTTGCCGCGACCGCTCTCCGAGCCTCTGCCGTGGTCAGAGGCGGGCTTCAAGGATCAGGTTGAAGGACGTCTGCATTGCTGGGCGCAAGCGGGTGAAACCTGGCTTGCGGAAGATATCATTCAGCCGTGTCTCGCCGGCCTGGGCATCGTATGGCCGTCGTCGGAGATCGCATGGGCGCAGCAGATTGTCGTTGAGGTTGCGTAGTAGGGCCGGTCGACGGGCGAGATGTTGTCCTCGACCCTGTCGTTGGCGAGGCTCTACGATCATCACCGTCCCATCCTTAGCAAGGCCTTGGCCGCATGCGTGGCGACTGCCACCGGATTGCCCATGTCGTGCAGGCAGTCGAAGAAGCAGATGAGCCCGATCGCCTATCTCCAGCGCGTGAGGACCGAGGAGGCCAAGCACCGGCTGGAACGGACCGAGGCATCGGTCGACGAGATCAGCTGGCAGGTCGGCGACGAGGCCCCGCTTTTTTCCGACGGCTGTTCAAGCGGGTGACGGGTTTGGCTGCGCGAAATTATCGCCCTTGCTTTCAAATGCCCGACTATGCCCAGTCGCCCTCTCGTTCAAGATGAGACTTGAGCAATGAAAGGCGCCCAAGCTATCGAAACGCTGTCCTGTCCGCAAAACAAGCTGAACTTCGCTATGAGGTGGTAACCGCTGCTATCGACCTTGGTCCGGTTCGTTTCCAGTCGAAGGTCTCTACGCAGTTCATCAACTGAGCCTTACAGTTCAACGCACGACGCTATGGGGCGTTCGAGCATCTGGGACATCGCCTGTCTGAGCGGGCGGTAATCGGGGGGGCGTGATGAATCACGACTTGTTCTTCGTTGATGCCGTTAACGGACTGAGAGCGGAGGGCCGGTATCGGGTTTTCGCCGATATCGAACGAAAGGCCGGCGCCTTCCCACGTGCCGTGTTTCGCAACGGCAACGAGTGTCGCGAAGTAACCGTATGGTGTTCGAACGACTATCTCGGAATGGGGCAGAACGCGGCCGTCTGTGACGCCATGCACCGGGCGATCAACGAGTTCGGGGCTGGCGCGGGCGGTACGCGCAACATTTCCGGCACCAGTCATAGTCATGTGCTGCTGGAGGCGGAGCTCGCGGACCTGCACGGCAAGGAGGCGGCGCTCCTGTTCACTTCAGGCTACGTATCCAATTGGGCAGCCCTTGGGACCCTCGCCGCTTGCATTCCCAGGTGTATTGTATTCTCCGATGCCTCCAACCATGCCTCGATGATCGAAGGCATACGACACTCGCGCGCTGAGTATAGGATATTCAAGCACAACGATCCCGGTGATCTCGAGCGGTGTCTTAGCGAAGCAGATCCGACCAGACCGAAACTGGTCGCGTTTGAGTCAGTCTATTCTATGGATGGCGATGTCGCGCCCATCGCTGAACTATGCAATGTGGCAGAACGCCATAACGCTATGACCTATCTCGACGAAGTGCACGCGGTTGGACTTTATGGACCTCGCGGTGGCGGCATTGCGGAACGCGATGGTCTCATGGATCGCCTCACGATTATCCAAGGCACGCTAGGAAAAGCCTTTGGCGTGGTTGGCGGTTACATTGCCACGTCAGCCCCAATCGCTGATTTTGTCCGGTCCTTCGCCTCAGGATTTATCTTCACCACAGCCTTGCCGCCGGCCGTGGCGGCTGGGGCTCTTGCCTCCGTCCGGCATCTTAAAACGTCCCAGAGCGAACGCATCGCCCAGCAGGAGCGGGTGGCGAGCCTGCGCCGGAAACTCGATGCGGCGGAGATACCATACCTGATGAATTCGAGCCATATAGTTCCGGTGATGGTCGGAGATCCGGTGAGGTGTCGGGCCATTTCCGACGCACTTCTTGAACGCTTCCGCATCTACATCCAGCCGATTAACTTTCCAACGGTGCCGCGGGGTACGGAGAGGCTGCGCATAACACCGTCTCCGCTGCATTCCGACGCAGACATCGATTATTTGGTATTTGCCCTTCGCACCGTGGGGGCAGAGCACGGTCTGTGTGAAATAAAGAGAAACCGTCCCAGATCCGCCAGGTTCGAGCCGTCGCTCCTTCCGGTCGCAGGAAAGCCTCAAGCTTGCCGGGGATGTCACGACGTGTTGCAGTTGAGTGCTGCTCTGGCCGCAATCGCTCACGCTTCGCCTTCAACCGCGGCTGAGAACCGTCCGTCAGTGTGAGGGGCCGCATGTCACATCAACGGGACCCAGTAGATCCGTTAGATTTTCCTCCGCCAGCAACCGAGGGTCGATCGGGATACCGATTTGATGCACTGAAGCGTATCTTCCTCCGGACCGCTTTTCTTGCGCTCGTCTTTGCCGCATTGCCGATTATGCCGGTATCGAGCTTCGCGCCCTCGAACCGAGCACGTGTGACCTCCGATGGCTACGCGCCGGAGCCGATTAGCGTTACCGTCGTCAAGGTGCGACGCGAAACTTTTACGTCGACACTGGTTGTTTCCGGCTCCCTCATCGCGCGCGAGGAGGTCTTTGTCGGTTCGGAGCTGGAGGCTGCAACTATAGCGGAGATTCTCGTGGAAGAGGGGGACCGGGTTACCCAACGGCAAGTTCTTGCACGGATGAAATCAGAAACTGCTAAGGCGGCACTGGACATGAATGAAGCGCAAATTGAACGCGCTGACGCCATGATCGCGCAATCCGACAGTGCCATCGAGGAGGCGGAGGTTGCGTATCTTCTAGCAAGCAACATCTATGACCGTGCCCGAACGCTATCGAGTTCTGGTGCCGCGTCGATGGATGCGCTGGAACAGCGTCGCGCCGGCGCCGAGACTGCCCGTGTTCGTCTGCAATCGGCCCGGCATGCGCGTAACCTGGCGCTCGCCGAAAGGTCGCTTGCACAAGCACAACGCCGGGACATTTTCATTCGCCTTGAACGATCGGAGGTCAAAGCGCCGGCATCCGGCGTTGTGGTACAAAGGCTCGCGCGGCTCGGCATGCAGGTTTCAGGCGACAGTGGTCCGCTCTTTCGGTTGATACAGGATGGTACGATCGAGCTAGAGGCTTTGGTGCCGATGTCCGATCTTGCACGATTTGAGCGGGGTTTGCAGGCGGAAATCCTGGTCGCCGGAGCGGCCATGCCTGTAGCCGGACAGGTCCGGCTGGTGGCAAGCCGTGTCGATGTTGCCAGCAGAATGGGCAGTGTCCGGATCGCTATCTTATCAGAAGATGCGCTTCGCGTCGGCGCCTTCGCACGGGCGCGCATTCACCTCCGCAAGCCTGGATCGCTCGTGTTGCCGCTGTCGACGGTGCTGTTTGGCGGTGACGGCAATTACGTGCAGGTCGTCAAGGACGGCATCGTCGAATCCCGAACTGTGACCGTGGGTGAATATGGAGACGGGGCGGCGCGGATCGAGGCGGGCCTGGCAGAGGGCGAACACGTCATCCTAACGGCCGGGGCGTGGGTGCACGCAGGAGAACGGGTGGCTGCAAGAATGACTACCCAGGTCGTCGCTTCGAACAGGTGAGGGCCTTGGGATGAAAAACGTCTCCGAATGGGCCATCTCCCGAGCAGCCGTTGTAGTCGTGGTGTTCGTGATCCTATCGGTGCTCGGCGTTATTTCCTTCTTCAATTTGCCGATAAGCCGGTTTCCCAACATCGAAGCGCCGGTAATCTCTGTTTCAATCCACCAGACGGGCTCCACCCCCCGTGATCTGGAAACCCAAGTAGCGAGCAAGGTCGAAGATGAGCTTGCGAATATCGCGGGCTTGAGAGATCTTCGAACCGTCCTTGTCGAAGGCAGAGCGAGGTTTACCGTTGAGTTCTGGAATCATGTCGATAGCGGCCGCGCGCTCGAGGACGTTCAGGATGCGGTGGCGCGTCTTCGCGGCAGTCTTCCAAAAACCATCAGTGAGCCTGTTGTCGAGCGCCTCGATATTCGCGACCGCGCATTAGCCACCTACGCCGCGACTTCGCCGACGCTGACACCGGATCGATTGTCTGCCTTCGTCGACGAGCGTGTGATCAAAGGCCTAGAAGCCATCGAAGGTGTCGCTCGTGTTGTCCGGTTTGGGGGCGTTACCCGAGAGATCCGAGTTCAACTGAAGCCCGACGAGTTGGCCGCCCGAGGACTGTCGGCAAGCAATGTTTCCCAGGCCGTTCATTCAGCAAGCTACAGTCATGCATCGGGACGAATGTCCGTATCAGGCCAGAATCAGCCGATCCGCACGCTGGCACGCAACCTTACCCTCGCAGACATCCGTGCCACCAAGATACCAGTCGGCGATGAGGGCTATGTCCGGCTGGACGATATTGCGCTGGTTTTCGACGGGGAGGAGGATCCAGCCAGCTTCGCGCAAATAGATGGTAGGGGTCCTATCACCGCCTTTTCCATCTTTGCGGAGAAGGGCGCCGACGAGGTTGATACTGCGCACAAAGTTGATGCGCTGGTCGCGGCGCTTTCACGTACGGAGCAGGCGATACAATACAAGTTGATCGACGAGACCGTCAGCTACACCCTCGGCAATGTCGAAAGTACATTGCAGGTTCTCCTTGAGGGCGCCTTCTGCACGGTCGTTGTCGTCTTTCTCTTTCTTCGCGACTGGCGCCCCACACTGATTGCGGCGCTGAGTCTGCCGCTGGCGCTCGTCCCGACCTTCTGGTTCATGAGCATGATGGGCTTCTCGCTCAATCTCGTTTCGCTCCTTGGCCTTACGCTGGCGATCGGGCTATTGGTTGACGATTCCATCGTTGAAATCGAAAACATCGCCCGCCACCTCCAGATGGGCAAGAGCCCTTTTCGCGCCACGATAGATGCCACGCAGGAAATCGGGACCTCCGTGATCGCTATTTCGCTGACGATCGTTGCAGTTTTTGTGCCTCTAACGATGGTCGGTGGGCTACCCGGACAGTACTTCCGTGAGTTCGGGCTCACGATCGCGGCGGCGACTGTGTTCTCGCTTTTAGTGGCGCGTCTCCTCACCCCACTTCTGACAGCACATCTTATGCGGGCGTTGCCCAGAGAGATCCCCCAGAAGGCAAGCCGGCTTGGACGGTTCTATGCATCTTCACTGTCGTGTTCCGTCAAACGGCTGCCCTATATCGACATGTCCTATATCACCGTAGGTGTCGGAGTGCTGCTCGTTGTCACGACGGTTTTCGCCGTAGTTCAGGTTCTGCCGCGCGACTTCGTGCCCAGGGAGAATGGCAGGCGTGTGCTTATTGCGATCGAGATGCCGGCAGGTACCGCCCATGCAAGCATGCTCCGTAAGGCTAACGATATCTCGCGAGCGATGGAAACAATTGCGGAGGTGGAGCAGGTCTATGCCTATCGTCCTCCATCAGAGGACAAGAGCGCAGCGGCCGACCGCTTTATGGTGCTTCTGACGCTGTCGCATGCATCGGTGCGTAGACGGACACAAGCCGAGATCGAAGCCGATGCAATAAGTGTTCTGGCCAAAATTCCTGACATCAGGAGCCGCATCATGGGGCAGACCGGCAGGTCTCAGTTTAGCCTGGCTCTTGAATCGCAGGATGCTGAAGCATTGTCGATGGCTTCCCACAGGTTGCGGGTGAACATGCGGCAGATGCCGGTGTTTCGAGATATCGCCACCTCAGAAGCTGCTCTGCGGGCGGAAACGCAAATCGTGACTGATGCCGATCAGACTGCACAGCTTGGCATTGATGCGGAACACATCGCCCGGACCATTCGCATCTCAATGAGCGGTGAGACTACGCGCGATCAAGCAACACTCACTGAGGGAACCCGCCAAACGCCGATCCGTGTTCAGGTGCAGACCCTAGACCGCAACGATCTCGAGATCATCCGAACCTTGCCGCTTGTAGGCCGCAGCGGCCAGATCATCCCGGTGAGTGCTGTCGCAGCTGTCAACATTGGGTATGGGGAAGCGCAGATCGAACGGCACAACGGGCTTCGGCGGATCGAGCTAAGTGCCAATCTGGACCACGGCTCTACAGTTGGGCAGGCCATGAAAGCGGTGGCCGATTGGGTCGATGCAAACCCGCTTCCCAGCCAGGTGACGCTGGAGCCGACAGGGGATGTCCAGACCATGAAAGACTTTTTCCAAAGCTTTGCCTTTGCCACGAGCTCCGGTCTGCTTGCCGTCTTCTGTGTGCTGGTAGTCTTGTTTGGTAACCCGCTGCAGCCGTTGACGATCTTGCTGTCACTTCCTCTGTCGCTCGGCGGCGTCTTCGCCGCCCTCCAGTTGACGGGACACGCGGTTTCCATGCCGGTTCTCATCGGTATTCTGATGCTCCTGGGCATTGTTGCCAAGAATGCCATTTTGATCGTTGATCTGGCGAACAGGATCGTTAGGACCGGTACGGACGCTCGGGCAGCTGTGGTTGTGGCGGCGACCCAGCGCGCGCGGCCAATCCTCATGACCACGGCGGCGATGGTGGCAGGGATGACCCCAGTAGCTTTCGGCCTTGGAGATGGCAGCGAATTCCGGACGCCCATGGCAGTCGCGGTCATTGGCGGCCTGGTCATGTCAACAATGCTCTCGCTCTTCGTTGTTCCTTCGTTGTTTCTCTTGATGGATCGTGCTGCTCGATGGTTCAAAGCGCAATGGGCGGGCGGACTGCCACACCACCGCAGGCCAACCTGCTGAGCTGTTCAGAGGAAGGAGGCGGGTATCCGCGAGCCCGCCGCAAGAATGATCACGCGCTTCCGGCTCGGGGCTAAAACTCGATAGTCTCGGCTGGACGTTCAGCGACAACTTCAGAGATAGCCCCGCCATCTCAATGCCCTTTGGTCCAGCCTTGAATGCAGGGCCGGCCAGCAGCGCCTGCTTTTCCGGGGCGCATTGTGAAATGCTCCGCCTTCTCGAAGGCGAATAGGAGCCGTTGCCTGATCTGCCGAGCTTCACGGGATCGAATTCAGACATGGAGCATGACCCTGCCAGTCATCGAGGTCGATGTACAACCTTCGCCGCCCTATGCAAGTTCAACGCGCTTGATGTCTCGCGATCATACCACCGACCTCGGCCATCAGAACACCGATGTCGCGGCAACGTCCTGGATTGCGCCTGGTGGGCTCCAGAAACAGAGCGATGCCTGCGGGCTTCGGAATCAGCGCTACCCCATTGCGAGAGGCCCTGCTGCGTCGGGCGATCGAGAAGACGCTTAGTCTGCACCCTGCGGGCACAGTCGTCGTTCCGACATGGAGCCTTGATGAACCCGTGGAGATCCGCAGCATCCGGATCGACTCTGGGCTCCTTCTGAACGCGCCGCGTCCACGCTCTCGTACGTCCTAATTTCAGGATCCTGAGCCTCAGCATCTCCATCTAGCGTTCGTCAAGATCTGTATCGGCATCCTTCGGCAGGAGGAGAGGAACGGCAGCGAGGATGAGCAAGACGACTATGGTCGATAAAACGGCAGTCGCTTCGAGCCCTAGCCCAGCAATGACGCCAATCCCGGCAGTGGCCCAGATATTGGCGGCAGTGGTGAGGCCGTCTACCTGGCGCTTCGTAGAGCGCACCATGATAGCGCCAGCTCCAAGAAAGCCAATGCCCTGCACGACGCCCTGCAGTACACGTGACAGATCTGCAATCTGCATCCCGCTCTGCAGCGGACCGATAACAAAAAGAGCTGCACCCACGGCCACCAGCATGTGGGTTCGAATTCCGGCGCTTCTTCCCTTCCGCTCACGTTCGTATCCGAGGATTCCGCCCAGCATTGCCGCGATGACCAAGCGCACCGTGATGAGAGTGATCGTGGAAACGTCCGGTATGTCCGAGAATTCACTGACAAGGCTTGACCACACTTCCCCTCCCACGGCAGCTTTCTCCTATCCAGTTGTGCAGTCAGCATGCAAACCGGAATGCCACACCAAAGCTGCCGCGACAATCCGCCTATCCTCACAGCAACGACTTAGCGCCCGAACAGGTGTAGAGATGCCTGAGCTGCCGCGAAGGCCGCCTGTTCCTTTCTGCTGTTTCGCCTCGGCCTGCTTCTGGAACTTCGGTTGCAAAGCTTGGTTCTTCAGTCGAGGTCATGCCAGCAAGACCGACTGATCTCGTGAAGCACAGTTTCCTCTGCACTTGGGGCCGGGGACAACGCTTCTTCGTCCGCCATGCGCTTCAGGATCTCGTCCGTCGTTTTCCGGTAGTTAGCGGAAGAGAGGTGGCGACTTTCGATAGCTAGCTGCGGCAGCTTTGCGCCCTCATCGCAGTTATAACATCCGTCCGTTGAGCACGCTGATAGCAGACATGTCGAGGGCGTCACATCGCCTCTCTTTCCATTGCGCCGTTGGGATTGGTTATCGTCTACCTGAAGCCAATCAAAGCGTTATTTGTGACGGGGGTAGTACCCCAACTTCGGTCATGAAACCTCCACGACTGAACCCGCTCCTATCACAAAAGGAGATCGTAGAGCAGTTCAAGATGTCTCGCCGGCTGCACACGTGGATAGCGCGACCTCGCTGCGCCATGGCTGGCGCTGGATATATGCGCTTAGTTCCAGAGCCGGCATAGGTTTGGCCAACGCGTAGCCTTGCAAGCTGTCGCATCCTAAGTCTCTTAGTAGAGCGATATCATCTTCCGTTTCGACCCCCTCAGCAACGACGCGAATACCTAAGGATCTGCCGATCTCCACAATCGACCGCAGCAGTGCTTGCTGCTCTCTCGAGCCGTATGCGCCTGCAACCAGTTCTCGATCCACCTTCAGCGCTCTCGGGCACACCTTCAACAGGCTGATGATAGACGCGTGGCCAGTGCCAAAGTCGTCTATCTCGAGCGCAATCCCTATCTCGCGCAGCTCTGCGAGCCGCTCCAAGATCTGCTCATTGCAGCGATCGAGGAAGATCGACTCGAGTAGTTCGAACGACAATATTCCTGGCTCAATATCAAGAGCTCTCAGCTTCGTTGTAAGCGCGGGGTCGTACAGTCTTTCGTATGAAACGTTTACCGAAAATTTCGGGATCCCGAGTCCGGCTTGCTGCCAATGGCGGAAGTCCTCAAGCGCCGTTTGCAGGATCATCGCATCGATGTCGGCAACAACGCCAAGTTCGTTAGCGACTGGAAGGAAAACGTCCGGACTATGAAGGCGTCCATCTGGAGTCCGTAAACGGGCAAGCGTCTCCACACCCACTATGTCAAGAGAGGTTGCTTCAAACTGCAACTGGTAGAATGGGACGAAGGCCCGCTGTTCCAGGGCCGCGAGAACCTCGTCGGCCAACCGCTTTCTGCTGACAAGCTCTTCATAGGATTTGGAGGAGAAGAACTCAAACCTGTTGCGGCCCCCCTTCTTTGCTCGGTAAAGCGCGAGGTCAGCGTTCAGTAGCAATTGCGTTGCGTCGGTATCCTCTTCCTCCTGGCAGGCGATACCGATGCTGGCTCCTGTACGGCAGAGGTGTCCGCCGAGGGTGATAGGTTTGGATAATGTCGCAATCAGATCCTGGGCCAGCGCGGAAACGGGACGAGCGGACTCCTCAAGTGAATGTAAGATCACAAACTCGTCCCCGCCAACGCGGGCGACGAAGTCATCTGCGCGTGTACATGACAAGAGCACACGGGCCACGTGTTTAAGCAGCGCGTCGCCCGTTGCATGGCCGAGCGTGTCGTTGATGTGCTTGAAGCGATCCAGATCAAGATGCAGGATGGCGAGCTTGCTTGCGCCACCCTGAGCTCTCTCGCTCTTGTCCCGGAGCGTCCGATCCAGGTATCTGCGATTTGGTAAATCGGTCAGATAGTCATGCAATGCACTATGTTCGATCTCCTTGCGGGCCGCTTCCAGTGCAGCGCTTCTAGCTACCGCCAATCGGGTTGCATTTTCCAGTTCCCGCCGTAGCAGCATATCATCCGTTATATCCCAATTGGCGCCAACCAGCTTGGTGTGTCCGTCCTGGTCTACGAAGCGCTTGCTATGGCTTCGGATGATGCGCTCCTGGCCGTCGCCAAGAACCACCCGGTATTCGTCGGAGAACTTGTCTGTGCTAAAAGCGTGGTCTGCAACCTTCTGGACGACACGTGGCAGGTCTTCCGGATGAACCAAGCTTTCCCAAAGACCGCCGATCTCGATGGAGCCGCTGCCGTCAAGACCGTAAATCGAGAACATCCTCTCATCCCATTCCGACTGCCCCGTGGTGAAGTCGGCTTCAAACACGCCCACACCTGAGATGTCGAGCGCCATTTCCAGGCGCCTCGCCATACGCGATGCTGCTTCTTCGGATGCTTTTCGAGCGGTGACATCAGTGTCGGTGCCCACAAGACGCGTAGCCTTGCCAGAAGCGTCCCATTCGATCGCGGCACCGCGACATTCAATCCATACCCAATGACCGTTCCTGTGCTGCTCACGATAGTCGAAGACCGCGTACGCCGGATCGCCGGCCTCCTGCCGCTCCATTGCATGAACAACCTTCGCCCGATCATCGGGATGGACTTTCTGTAGCCATTCAGCGGTACTTTGCGGAAGCCGATCACCCGGCTCCAAGCCGCGCATCTTGTACCATGTGGGCGAATAATATTTGCGGCCAGTACCCCAATTGTGGTCCCAGACGCCCAGTTCCGACGAGATCAACGCATGGTCCCAGCGGCTCTCTCTATAAACCAGCTCCTGGAGTCCATGCACGCGATCAGGGGCTTCCAGGCACAGCAAGAGCGGCCCGGCAAACCTCGCATTATCGGGCGAAGCCATCACCTTAATCTGCGCCCAACGGGGCTCGCGTCTCGACACAACAAGTAGTTCACGCGTCACAGAAGACACCCCCTTGGCGGCGGCCTCTATATCCGTAAGCAGTTGTTGGCTGTCTTGTTCGGACAGCGTGGCGAGGAGACATTGATCTTGGTCTGACTCCAGCCAGAGCGACTTGAAAAGCCCGTTGGCGGCTAACCTTTCTCCTGATTGGCTGACCATCGCCAGCGGCAGCGGTATCGAGGAAAGCAATTCGACAGCCTCGGCCGATGCCTTGAGTGGTTCTTGAAGGTGACACGCAGCGAATGGCGGGGCTTGCACGGCAGCTTTCCGTTAACGAGTGAGACGCATCTTAGAGACATCTAACTAACGTCAGCTTAAGCTGGTCCACTGCATTTGAGACCGGCAATTATACTGGGGGTAGGCGGCATGCAGGAGGAACCAGTCGATGATGTGGGTTGTCTGCTTCGGCATGGCGCGTGGCACCCGCAGGCGCCCCTCGCCAGTTGGAACGATAGAGTTCTTGTGTCAGGAGTGCAGGCTGGGGCTCATCTACGGCGCCTGTTGCGCCGTGCTGATGGACGAGACAAAGCGGCGGGTGCGTTCCTGCTCCGCTGCATTGAAGATGCGTTCGGCGGAGCCCTGCTCGACAATTTTCCCCGCCTCGAGGAAGACCACATCGCTCGACACCCTTGAAGCAAGCCTCAGATCATGGGTCGCAATGATCATGGTCGTCCCTTCAGCCGCAAGTTTGCTCAGCACCTCGACCACTTCAGTCGCGAGTTCCGGGTCGAGAGCGGAGGTTGGCTCGTCGCAGAGAAGCACGCGCGGCGACATGGCGAGCGCGCGTGCAATCGCAACGCGCTGCTGCTGGCCGCCGGAAAGCGTTGCAGGCCACGCGTCCGCCTTGTGTTCCATGTTGACCTTGGCGAGCAGCGCCCGCGCATGGACTTGTGCCTTCTCGCGCGGCCATTTCAGCACCGTCAGCAGGCCCTCCATTACGTTCTCCAGTGCCGTGCGGTGCGGGAAGAGCTGGAAATTCTGAAAGACCATGCCCGTCTGGCGGCGGATTCTCTGGATCGCCTCCCAACCGAGCCTGCCGCCGGGACTAAATTCCACCGTCGCATCGCCGAGGCGGATCGTGCCGGAGTTTGGGATCTCGAGGAGGTTGATGCAGCGGAGCAGCGTGCTCTTGCCGCCGCCGGAGGGGCCGACCAGCGCTGTGACCCGGCCTTCAGCAACCTGGAGGCTGATATCGGCGAGCACAAGCGTCTCGCCAAAACTCTTTGAGATGTGGGAAATTCCGATCATCGGCTTGTCTCCAGCGTGCCGCCATAGCGGGAGAAGCGTCGCTCCAGCCTGATCTGCAGGTTGGACAGGACGGAACTCAACGCCAGGTAAATCAGCGCCGCCTCGATATAGAGGATCAGCGGCTCATAAGTGGTGGCGACGATCCGCTGGGCCGACTGGAAAAGTTCGGGGACGGTGATGGCGGCCGCAAGCGACGTATCCTTGACCAGCGAAATAAAAGTATTGGACAGGGGCGGTACCGCGACGCGCGTCGCCTGCGGAAGGATGGTGC
>DASYHX010000019.1:0-20923 GCA_035998065.1 Pseudorhizobium sp. | reverse complement strand
CGCTGTTCTGGAACAAGGCGGGTGCGCACACCAACGAGGTGATCCAGGCGCTGGAGCGGGACATCGCGCCGAAGATGTCGCGGCACTATTCCAAGATCGCGATGAACGAGGCGCTGTTCAAGAGGATCGATGATCTCTGGGGGAAGCGCGACACGCTCGGCCTTTCAGTGGAGGAGGATCGGGTTCTCGAGCGCCACTGGAAGGGTTTCGTGCGCACAGGCGCCAAGCTGGCGAAGCCGGAGCAGGAGCGGCTTGCCGCAATCAACGAGAAGCTCGCCGGCCTTGGCGCACAGTTCGGGCAGAACGTGCTCGCCGACGAGACGAATTGGGAACTTCATCTCTCGGAGGAGACCGAACTTGCCGGGCTTCCGACCTTCCTCCGCGATGCCATGGCCTCGGCCGCGCGCGATCGCGGACATGAAGATGGTTATGTTGTCACGCTGTCGCGCTCGATCATCGAGCCGTTCCTGACCTTTGCGGAACGACGGGACCTGCGAGAGCAGGCCTTCAACGCCTGGACCGCACGTGGCGCAAATGGCGGCGCGACGGACAATCTTGCGATTGTGAAGGAAACGCTGGCACTGCGCGCCGAGCGAGCCCAGCTGCTCGGCTATGACAGCTTTGCTGCCTTCAAGCTCGACAACACCATGGCGAAGACGCCGGAGGCGGTGAACCACCTGTTGATGACGGTCTGGGAGAAAGCACGGAGCCGCGCACTGGAAGAGGAGGCGAGCTTGGCCGGGCTTATTGCGGAGGAGGGCGGCAACCACGAGGTGATGCCCTGGGACTGGCGCTTCTATGCCGAGAAGCTGCGGCACCGCACCTTCAACTTTTCCGAATCCGAGCTGAAGCCCTACCTGCAGCTTGAGAAGATCATCGAAGCCTGCTTCGACGTAGCCGGGCGGCTCTTCGGGATTCGGGCGGTCGAGGTGAAGGACGTGCCGGCCTATCATCCGGACGTGCGGGTCTTCGAGATCCGCGACGAGGACAACAACCTCAAGGCGCTTTTCCTCGGCGACTACTTCGCCCGCTCCTCCAAGCGCTCCGGCGCCTGGATGAGCTCGTTCCAGTCGCAGCACAAGCTGCCGCTGAAGAACGGCCGGCAAGGCGAGATCCCGATCATCTACAATGTCTGCAACTTCGCAAAACCTGCGGCGGGCAAGCCGGCACTGCTGTCGCTCGACGATGCGCGTACGCTCTTCCATGAGTTCGGGCACGCGCTCCATGGCATGCTGTCGAACGTCACCTATCCGTCCGTATCCGGCACGGGTGTCGCCCGCGACTTCGTCGAACTGCCCTCGCAGCTCTACGAGCACTGGCTGACGGTGCCGGAGATCCTCAAGAAATACACGGTCCATTACGAGACGGGTGAGCCTATGCCGAAGGCCCTGCTCGACAAGGTGCTGGCGGCAAGAACCTTCAATGCCGGCTTCGCAACCGTGGAGTTTACCTCTTCGGCGCTGGTCGACATGGCCTTTCACACGCGTGGTGGGATGGATGATCCCATGGCGGTGCAGGCGCAGGTTCTGAAGGAGATACGCATGCCGCAGTCCATCGTCATGCGTCATGCGACCCCGCATTTCCAGCACGTCTTCTCCGGCGACGGCTATTCGGCAGGTTACTATTCTTACATGTGGTCTGAAGTTCTCGATGCCGATGCCTTTGCGGCTTTCGAGGAGGTGGGTAATGCCTTCGACCCGGTCATGGCGCGCAAGCTGAAGAACAACATCTACTCGGTTGGTGGCTCCCTCGATCCCGAGGACGCCTACAAGGCCTTCCGCGGAAAGCTCCCTGATCCGGAAGCAATGTTGAAGAAGAAGGGTCTGGCGATGGTGGAGGAACTCTCCGGCAGCGACGCTTGATCGACCGCGCATAACTGCCATTCGCCTGGGATTTCCCCCTCCCCCTTTCGCAAATGCGAAAAACAGGGTATGAGCGCGCCAACGAGAACATTGGCGCCTCTATTCCGTTTCGCGCCCTGAACCAGAGATCCAAAATATGAAACTTCGCAACATCGCGATCATCGCGCACGTTGACCATGGAAAAACGACGCTCGTTGACGAGTTGTTGAAGCAGTCCGGCTCCTTCCGCGAAAATCAGCGCGTTGCCGAGCGTGTGATGGATTCCAACGATCTCGAGAAGGAACGTGGCATCACCATTCTGGCGAAGGCAACTTCGGTCGAATGGAAGGGCGTACGGATCAACATCGTAGATACCCCCGGCCACGCCGACTTCGGTGGTGAGGTCGAGCGTATTCTGTCCATGGTGGATGGCGCGATCGTTCTCGTAGACTCCTCTGAAGGACCGATGCCGCAGACCAAGTTCGTGGTTTCCAAGGCTCTCAAGGTCGGCCTTCGTCCGATCGTGGCGATCAACAAGATCGACCGTCCGGACGGGCGGCACGAGGAAGTCATCAACGAGGTCTTCGATCTCTTTGCCAACCTCGACGCAACCGACGAACAGCTCGACTTCCCGATCCTTTACGGTTCGGGCCGCGATGGCTGGATGAATGTCGATCCCGCAGGCCCGAAGGACCAGGGCCTTGCGCCGCTGCTCGATCTGGTACTGGAACATGTGCCGGAGCCGACGGTCGAAGAAGGCCCGTTCCGCATGATCGGCACAATCCTCGAAGCCAACAACTTCCTGGGTCGTATTATCACCGGTCGTATTGCGTCCGGTTCCATCAAGCCGAACCAGGCCGTCAAGGTCCTGGGTCAGGATGGTCGCACGATCGAGACAGGCCGCATCTCCAAGATCCTTGCCTTCCGCGGCATTGAGCGGACGGCAATCGAAGAGGCTCACGCAGGCGACATCGTTGCCATTGCAGGCCTCTCCAAAGGCACGGTTGCTGATACCTTCTGTGATCCTTCTGTTACCGAAGCCATGACGGCGCAGCCGATCGATCCGCCGACCGTGACGATGTCCTTTATCGTCAACGACAGCCCGCTGGCTGGCACCGAGGGCGACAAGGTGACAAGTCGCGTCATCCGCGATCGCCTGCTCAAGGAAGCGGAAGGCAATGTGGCGCTCAAGATCGAAGAGGCCGAAGGTAAGGATTCGTTTTACGTTTCCGGCCGAGGCGAACTGCAGCTCGCCGTTCTTATCGAAACCATGCGCCGCGAAGGGTTCGAATTGGCCGTTTCCCGTCCGCGCGTCGTCATGCACAAGGACGAAGCCGGCAATCTGATGGAGCCGATTGAAGAGGTCGTCGTCGACGTCGACGAGGAGCATTCCGGGGTCGTTGTCCAGAAGATGTCCGAACGCAAAGCCGAGATGACGGAACTGCGTCCATCGGGTGGCAACCGCGTTCGCCTGAAGTTCCTGGCCCCGACGCGGGGTCTGATCGGCTACCAGTCCGAACTGCTGACGGACACGCGCGGCACAGCGATCATGAACCGTCTGTTCCACGACTACCAGCCTTACAAGGGTCCGATCGGCGGGCGCACCAACGGCGTCCTGTTGTCGAACGGTTCTGGTGAGGCAGTCGCCTACGCCATGTTCAACCTGGAAGATCGCGGCCCGATGATCATCGAGCCGGGCGAGAAGGTCTATCAGGGCATGATCATCGGCATCCACTCGCGTGACAACGATCTTGAAGTGAACGTGCTGAAGGGCAAGCAGCTGACCAACATCCGCGCCGCCGGCAAGGACGAGGCGGTCAAGCTGACCCCGCCGATCCGCATGACGCTCGACCGGGCGCTCTCATGGATCCAGGACGACGAGTTGATGGAAGTCACGCCGAAGTCGATCCGTCTTCGCAAGATGTATCTCGACCCGAATGATCGCAAGCGATTCGACAAGGCGAAACTAGCCGGCTGAACGCCGTCGAGCGCGTAGATTGAACCCGGCCAACAAGCCGGGTTTTTCTTTGTGTCCTTAATCGAGGCAGGGTTGTGGAAGAGGTTAAAAAGGCGTTAACGTAGATCTTGGAGCGTCAGACCCGTCACTGGGGAAAGATGTTCCGATGGGGTATCATCTCTCGCGCCACCCGATGATTGGGTCCAGAGTGACGTTATGAAGACGTTGTCAATAGATGTTCGGCCCGCAGAGCCGAACGACGCCTGTGCCATATCGGAGGCCCACCGCCTTTCGTGGACGCAAGCCTATGCCGGCCTCATCCCGCACAGGCCCCTGACGCAGATGATCGAACGCCGTGGCGAGACCTGGTGGCGCAAGGCAATGCGCGGCCCTGCAACGCTTCTCGTGCTCGATGTTGCCGGGAGCATTGCAGGTTATGCGACGATCGGGCTCAACCGCGCGAAGGCGCTTCCCTATGATGGCGAAGTCTACGAGATCTACCTCCGCCCGGAATTCCAAGGCATAGGACTGGGTCGACGCCTCTTCGGTGAAAGCAGACGGCTTTTAAAGTCGCTCGGCTGCAGCGGCCTTGTCGTCTGGTGCCTTGAGGACAGTGATCACGCCTCCCGCTTCTTTCGCCGCCATGGCGGTCTGGACATGGTCGAGGGAATGGAGGACTTCGGCGGGACCGCTCTTCGCAAGATCGGCTTCGTCTGGCCGCGCTAGCGGATCAGCGGATCGTCCCGCAGCATCTCCGTCCTGCGCAGACGAAAGGCGTGTTGCCTCTAGTCACGTTTCCCAGTATCGAAGCGGCCATCGTCAAACCTCATCCGGGGACAAGAATGCGCATCGATGCTATTTCCATAGGAAAGAACCCACCCGAAGACGTCAACGTGATTGTTGAGGTCCCGGTCGGCGGCCATCCGATCAAGTACGAGATGGACAAGGAGGCTGGCGCGCTGATCGTCGACCGCTTCCTTTATACGCCGATGACCTATCCCGGGAACTACGGTTTCGTGCCGCATACGCTGTCCGAAGACGGCGACCCGATCGACGTTCTCATCTGCAATACTCGTCCGCTGGTGCCCGGCTGCGTCATCAACGTGCGCCCGATCGGCGTGATGGTCATGGAGGACGATGGTGGCAAGGACGAAAAGATCATTGCCGTGCCGGTGCCCAAGCTGACCCGTCGCTACGACAAGATCGAGAACTACAGCGACCTGCCGGAGATCACTCTCAAGCAGATCGAACATTTCTTCGAGCACTATAAGGATCTGGAGCCCGGCAAATGGGTCAAGATCGGCGGCTGGCAGGATGTCGGCGTCGCCAAGACCCTGATCGTCGAGGCGATTGAGCGGTACAAGGCCGACAAGTAATCATCGTCGAGCGAGCGTCTCGAGCTTTGCACACACGTCCTCCGGTTCGCCATCGAGCCGGAGGATTTTCTTTCTGCTGGTCTCGCCGGAAAGGATGGTCAACGCGCTCTTCGGCATTCGAAGGCGTTTCGCCAGAAGCGCGATCAGCGCCTTGTTGGCCTTGCCGCCTTCGGGCACCGCCGTCACCCGCACCCTCAGATAGAGCTCGCCGTCGTCAGCCTCTTCGATGCCGTCGACAGCGTCACGGCCTGCTGCCGGCGTCAGCCTCACCGAAAGGCGGACGTGATCCTCATGACGGCTACAGGCGTGGCTCACGCGAAGAGCGGGTAGATACTCGTCCAGAGCAGGGAACGCAGGAAGAAGATGATCAGCAAGACGATGATTGGCGAGATGTCGATCCCGCCGAGATCAGGCATGATGCGCCTAATCGGCCGCAGCACCGGTTCCGTCACATTGTAGAGGAAGCTCCCGATAGCGTTGACGAACTGGTTGCTCGAATTGATGACGTTGAAGGCGTAGAGCCACGAGAAGATGGCGCTTCCGATCAGCACCCAAGTATAAAGGCTCAGGGCAAGGTCAATCGTCTGGAACAGCGCGAGCATTCGGGTCTCCATTTCTAATTGACAGACATGTAGACATTGGGGGACTAACGAGCAAGTGCCGTGCCTGCACCGGATCCGAATCATGTTTAACGGGTATCTTGGGTCCTGTTCGGCGTGTTGAAAGTCCCTCTTCGATGTCCATCTCCACCCCTGGTGATCGGTTCGCTGCTTTTCGGCACGCCTCCTACGCCCGTTTCTTCACCTCCCGCTTCCTTGCCGCTTTTGCTATCCAGATCATCAGCGTCTCAGTCGGCTGGCAGATGTATGACCAGACGGGCAGCGCGCTCTATCTCGGCTTGATCGGGCTTTTCCAGTTCTTGCCGTCGTTGCTCCTGATCCTGGTCACTGGCTCGGTCGCCGACCGGTACAATCGGCGGGCAATCGTAGCAATCTGCATGGGGGTGGGTTCAACCTGTGCGCTGGCCCTGCTCGCCTTGACGCTTGCTGACATGTTCATCCCGTGGCTGGTTTTCGCAATCCTGACGGTCTTCGGCATCGAACGTGCCTTCATGGGGCCGGCAGTGCAGTCGCTTGCTCCGAACCTCGTTCCCGAACGCGACCTTGCAAATGCCATCGCTTGGAATTCCTCCTCATGGCAGACCGCGTCGATCGTCGGGCCGGTCGCCGGCGGCCTGCTGTACGGTGTCAGCGCCGTCGCAGCCTATTCGGTCGCGCTCAGTATGATGGCGCTGGCGGCCCTGCTGGTCTTGCTGATCCCGAAGCCCGCCCAGCGGACGGGATCGCGAACCGTCAGCTGGGGGGAGATCCTCGCGGGCTTTCGCTTCATCGGTAAGGAAAAGGTGGTGCTGGGGGCGATATCTCTCGACCTGTTCGCTGTCCTGCTCGGAGGCGCAGTAGCCCTGATGCCGATCTTTGCCCGCGATCTCCTGGTTCTCGGGCCCTGGGGTCTCGGTCTCCTGCGCGCAGCTCCGGGGATCGGGGCGGTTGCAGTCGCCCTTTGGCTTGCCTTCTACCCGATCCGGCACAGGGCAGGCGCAGCGATGTTCGTTGGCGTCGCATTTTTCGGGGCCGGCACCGTTACGTTCGGCCTCTCGGAAACGACCTGGCTTTCCATTGCCGCGCTGATGCTGATGGGTGCCTCCGACATGATCTCCGTCTATGTACGTGAAACGCTGATCGTGCTGTGGACGCCGGACGAGGTGCGTGGCCGGGTCAATGCGGTCAACATGGTGTTCGTCGGGGCGTCCAACGAACTGGGAGAGTTCCGCGCGGGTACAATGGCATCGATCATCGGTGCGGTGCCGGCGGTCGTCATCGGCGGCGTCGGAACACTTGCTGTAGCGGCGATATGGGCAATGGGGTTCCCCCAGTTGCGCAAGATCGACACGTTGGATGCGCCGCACCGCTGACGCTGGTGAGCCAATCCTCCGGCTCGGTCGCCTATAGCCAGCCAAGTCACCAAGAGGTTGCCGGCCTGCCATGAGCAGGCGGCAGGGACCATCCGTCATTGCGACTTTGTCCTCCAGTTCGGCGGACACGGAGGGTGGCGGCTTAACCTGAAGTGGCTTTGCCTGGGCCGAGCTTTGGGCTAAGGGCTGCCTCATGACCCCTTCAAGCTTCACCATACTTCTGGGCGGCGAACTCACCGTGACCGATCGTGTTCGGGAGGCGATCGTCGGAAGCCGCGTCATCGCCGCCGACAGTGGCATGCGTCATGCCCACCCTCTGGGGGTCGTGCCTGAGCTATGGGTGGGCGATTTTGATTCCACACCAGCGGCACTCCTGGAGGCGTGGCCACAGGTGGAGCGTCAACCTTACTCCGCCGCGAAAAACGAGACGGACGGAGAGATTGCGACGGCCGAAGCAATCGCTCGAGGCGCGAGTCGTCTGGTACTAGCGGGAGCACTCGGCGGCGAGCGAGGCGATCACGCGCTGCAGCATCTCCTACATGGGCTGAGCCTCGCCGAGCGGGGGCTGGACGTACTTCTGACGTCGGGCTCGGAAGAAGCAATTCCGCTGATGGCGGGGCGACCGCTTCGGCTCGATCTGCCACGCGGTTCGCTGTTCTCGGTCATTGGATTCTCCGATCTTGTCGGTCTGACGATTGGCAACGCCCGATATCCTCTCGACCACTTCTCTTTGCGGTTCGGCTCCTCACGCACCATATCAAACGTCGCTGAGGGCTCCGTTCACGTTTCCCTCGATCAGGGCAGGGCGATGGTCCTTGCTCGCCCTTATGACATGACTGGAGCCCGAAGCCTTGGCACCACCAATCCTTAAACTCGACGACATCCGACTAAGCTTTGGAGGGACGCCGCTCTTGGCGGGCGCTGACCTGCAGGTGGAACTGGGCGACCGGATCTGCCTCGTCGGCCGCAACGGCTCCGGCAAGTCAACGCTGATGAAGATTGCGGCCGGCTTGGTTGAGCCGCAATCGGGCGAAGTGTTCCGTCATCCCGCGTCGACAATACGCTATCTGGAGCAGGCTCCCGACTTTGCAGGCTACACGACCGTGCAGGCCTATGCCGAGGCCGGACTTGCGCCCGGAGATGACGCGTATAGGGTTACCTATCTGCTGGAGCATCTGGGGCTCACGGGTGAGGAGGATCCTGCCCGACTTTCCGGTGGTGAGGCCCGCCGCGCAGCGCTTGCCCGCGTCATGGCACCAGAGCCGGACATCCTGATGCTCGATGAGCCGACCAATCATCTCGATCTGCCGACGATCGAGTGGCTGGAAGAGGAACTCAGGAAGACCCGCAGCGCGCTCGTTCTGATCTCGCACGACCGCCGTTTCCTGGAAAAGGTCTCCACCGCGACGGTCTGGCTGGATCGCGGCGTCTCCCGCCGCCTCGACCGCGGCTTCGGCCATTTCGAAAGCTGGCGGGACGAGGTGCTGGAAGCAGAGGAACTGGAGCAGCACAAACTCGGCAAAGCGATCGAGCGCGAGGAACACTGGCTGCGCTACGGGGTGACCGCACGACGCAAGCGCAATGTACGCCGCCTCGGGGAACTACAGACAATGCGCTCGGCTTATCGCGGCCACCAAGGTCCGCAGGGGTCGGTACAGGCAAAGGTTTCCGAGGCGCAGGAATCGGGGAAACTGGTCATCGAGGCCGAAGCAATCACGAAGAGCTATGAAGGCCGGACGATCGTTTCTCCCTTCTCGATGCGCGTTCATCGGGGTGACCGGATCGGTTTGGTCGGTCCCAACGGCGCCGGCAAGACGACTTTGCTGAAGATGCTGATCGGAGAGCTTCAACCGGATTCCGGCACGGTCAGGCTGGGGACCAATCTCGACATCGCGACGCTGGATCAGAAACGCGAAGACCTGAACCCCGAAGACACGCTTTCCCATTACCTGACAGATGGACGAGGCGAGACGCTGCTGGTCAACGGTGAACAGCGTCATGTGGCCGGCTATATGAAGGACTTTCTGTTCCAGCCGGAGCAGATTCGGACCCCGATCAAGAACCTCTCGGGCGGCGAACGGGCAAGGCTGATGCTGGCGCGAATTATGGCCAAGCCCTCAAACCTCCTGATCCTCGACGAGCCGACCAATGATCTCGACCTAGAAACGCTAGACCTCTTGCAGGAGATCGTGTCGGGATACAACGGGACCGTCATCCTTGTCAGCCACGACCGCGACTTCCTGGATCGCACCGTAACCTCCACACTGGCTCCCGCCAGTCCCGAGGCACCCGACGGCCGCTGGATCGAATATGCCGGCGGCTATTCTGACATGCTCACGCAACGCAAGGGCGCCCAGGACGAACGGCGGCGACTGGAAAAACAGGAGAAGTCCCGGCCGGGCGTAACATCCACCGCCCCCGAAGCAGGGAAGAACAAGAGCAAGCTCTCGTTCAAGCAGAAGTTCGCGCTGGAGAATCTCCCTCAGGTGATGGCGAAGGCGGAGGCTGATATCGCAGCACGGGAACAGAAGATGGCGGACCCGACTCTTTTCACAAAGGACCCCACAGGCTTCAACAGGCTCGCCAAGGAGTTGGAGAAGTTGCGCGAAGACCTGACGCGAATGGAAGAGGAATGGCTGGAACTGGAGATGCTGCGCGAAGAGATCGAGGGAGCGGGTTAACCCTCCATTATCCATAGCGGCAGCCTTTCAGCGGGTGCCGCCGGCGGAGCGGAACAATAGCTGCAGACCCTCGTTCGGTGACCAGCGCCATTCTGATACAACAGAACCGCACGATGCAGCAAACCCGCAGGAGAGGTTTCACATGCTGGCAAATGTATCGAGTCGTCGGCTCTCCCCGCAACCGCCGGAGCAGCGTGTTCTCATCGTTGAAGACGAATTCCTCATTGCGTTGGATGTTGCCGACACTGTCGAGGCGATGGGCCTTCAGGTGGCCGGTCTTGCCAGCGGACGAAGCCACGCGCTGGCACTGGCGCAGGCTGCGGATATCGCCTTCGTCGACGTCAACCTCGCCGACGGGCGTACCGGACCGGCTTTGGGCCAGGAGTTGGCGAGCAAGTACGGGCTGACGGTCATCTACATGACGGCGAACCCCGAGGAAGTGGAGAGGGTTGAAACCGGGCCGCTGGGCGTGCTGACGAAGCCGGTCATGCCGCATGTCGTAGAACAATCGATCGGTTACGCGGTTGCCAGCCGAATGGGTGGCATCGCCCCTGTCCCACGCGAACTGCGCGTCTTCCAACGTCCCCACTAGTCTTCGCCGACTCGCGTGCGCTTGCCAACGTTCGGGGAGCCCGCTATTGCTAGAGCCGATCTAACGGGGTGCCGCTTGATGCGGCTGAGAGGCAATGCCAACCCGCGGAACCTGATCCGGTTAAGACCGGCGGAGGGATTAGACGGCTCCTGATTCACGCCGACCTCCCTCTTCAAGCAATGTGTGGAGGCGCAATGTACAAGCTCTACCTTTTCCTCCCCTTTGTATTCGGCTTTGCCATTGCCCATGTCGCGGCGGCGCAAGAAAAGGCTCTTACGATCTACACCTATGAAAGCTTCACGGCTGAATGGGGCCCAGGTCCGAAGGTCAAGGAGGAATTCGAGAAGACCTGCGACTGCACGGTCAACTTCGTCAGTGTCGCTGACGGCGTCGCTCTGCTGTCGAGGTTGAAGCTTGAAGGTGAGGCAACGGACGCCGACCTTGCCCTCGGTCTCGATACAAATATTGCGGCAGAAGCGAAAGCCACCGGCCTGTTCGAGGAGCATAGGGTAGATATCACCGCAGTCGACGTTCCCGGCGGCTACCGCGACGATATGTTCGTTCCCTATGACTACGGCCATTTCGCGCTAGTTTATGATACCGAGGTCTTGTCGGCGCCACCGTCCAGTATGAAGGAGCTTGTGGAAGGCGACCCGGCGCAGAAGATCGTTATCCAGGATCCACGCACCTCGACGCCGGGCCTGGGATTTCTTCTTTGGGTGAAGTCGGTCTATGGAGATCAGGCGCCCGACGCATGGCGCAAGCTGCGCCAGCGCATCCTGACGGTAACGCCGGGCTGGTCGGAGGCCTATGGACTCCTGACAAAGGGCGAGGTGCCCATGGTTCTTTCCTATACCACATCCCCCGCCTACCATATGGTTGCCGAAGGCACGGAAAGATATCAGGCAGCATCCTTCGCGGAGGGCCATTATATCCAGATTGAGCTCGTGGGCCTGCTGAAGACGTCCGATAGCAAGGAGCTGGCGCGGCAATTCCTACAGTTTGTGACCACACCGGCCTTCCAGAATGTGATACCAACCACCAATTGGATGATGCCCGCTGCAGCAATGTCTGAGCCATTGCCCGAGGCATTCAGCCGGCTCGTCAAGCCGCAAAAGACCTTCCTCATGGACCCACAGCAAGTCGCCGACAATCGCCATGCCTGGATTGACGAATGGCTTGCGGCCATGAGTGGGCAATAGAGTCGCCATGCTGACACCGCAGGAGCGGCGACTAGGCGTCGCTGGCGGCGCAATTGCTCTGGCAGCTGTTCTGGCCTTCATGATATTGGCCCTTCTGGCTCTCCTCGCCTTCCCATCCGCGCCAGCCGGCGGTACGATCGTCACAGCCTACATGTGGCGAATCCTGCAGTTCACGCTCCTGCAGGCAGCTCTCTCGACGGCACTTTCCGTGCTACTGGCAGTTCCGGTGGCGCTGGCACTGGCGCGCCGCCCGAATTTTGCTCTGCGGACATGGATCCTGCGCCTGATGGTACTGCCGATGGGCTTGCCTGTCCTTGTGGTGGCCTTGGGGCTGATTGCGGTGTGGGGACGGCAGGGCGTCGCCAACAGCCTGTTGATGATCCTCGGCATGGACCGACCGATCAGCATCTACGGCTTGGGCGGCATTCTACTGGCCCACGTCTTCTTCAACTTTCCGCTTGCATGTCGGCTTGCGGTGGCGGCGCTGGACCGGCTGCCGGGCGAGTACTGGAAGCTTGCCGGCAGCCTCGGCATGGGCCCCGTCTCCGTTTTTCGCTTCCTCGAGTGGCCGGCGATCGCCCGCGTCCTGCCAGGCATCAGCAGCCTTGTCTTTATGCTGTGTGCCACCAGCTTCACCATCGTCCTCGTCTTGGGCGGCGGCCCGGCGGCGACAACACTCGAAGTGGCGATCTACCAGTCGCTTCGCTTTGATTTTGATCCTCCCAGAGCGATCGCATTGTCCCTGCTACAAGTCGCCGTGACCGCATCCGTCCTCGGCCTTCTCGGCCTGATTGGATCAGCCGACCCGACCGGAAGCAGTTCGAGCGCACCGAGCCGACGCTACGATGGAACGAGCCTTGCCGCCCGTCTTTGGGATGCCCTCGTTGTCCTGCTAAGCGTGATTTTCCTGCTGCTGCCGCTGGCGGCCATCGTTGTTGAAGGCTTGCAGGCAGATCTTGGTCGGCTGCTGACCAGTAACGCCTTCGTAAAAGCAGCGACGAGCAGCGCCATAATTGCCGTTTCCTCAGCCGTACTGGCTCTGAGCGTCTCCACTCTCCTCATCCGAGGACGCCTGGCCGCGATCGACAGCCGCAGGCCTGGCACAGTCGCCGTTGCCTACTGGCGGCTTCTCGGGGCCTCCTCGTTGCTCGTGCTGCTCGTGCCACCGGTGGTCCTCGGTACCGGCTGGTTCCTGTTGCTAAGACCACTTGGCGACGTGGCGCGGTTCGCCCCCATTCTCATCATAGCCATCAACGCGCTCATGGCCCTGCCCTTCGTCATGCGAGTACTTGAGCCAACGTGGGAGGCGCATTACGCCAGAACCACCCGCTTGGTCGCCAGCCTTGGCTTAAGGGGGTTCTGGAAGTTCTGGTACGTCGACCGACCAATTCTTGTGAAGCCTGCCGCGCTGGCACTCTCCTTTGCCATGGCACTTTCCTTGGGAGACCTCGGAGCGATCGCGCTCTTTGGGTCGAACGACCTGGTTACGCTCCCCTGGTTGCTCTACAGCCGTCTCTCGAGCTACCGCACGGCCGACGCCGACGGATTAGCGCTTATCCTGGGTATGATCTGCCTGGCGTTAACAATCGCCGGCACTTTACACCAAACCGACAGGAGCCGGCGTGCAGCAGACTGAACCAGGCCCGGATATTTACCTGAAGGAGATTCGTTTGACGCTGGGAGCGTCCCGCTTCCACTTTGAGGGCTTGATCCGCGGCGGTCGTATCACAGCGGTCATCGGGCCTTCCGGCTCCGGGAAAACAACGCTGCTGAATACGGTGGCGGGCTACGATCAACCTGACTCCGGGAAGCTTGTCTTCGACGGCGAAAGCATGGCGGCGAAGCATCCTGCCCAACGGCCGGTCTCCATGATTTTCCAAGAGCACAATCTGTTCGGTCACCTGGATCTCTTCACCAATGTCGGGCTCGGCATTCACCCCGCGCTCAAACTAAACAAGGACGCGCGCCTTGCCGTCTCTGCCGCATTGGCGCGGGTAGGCCTTGGGGGGATGGAGCGGAGGAAGCCAGCGACCCTTTCTGGCGGGGAAAAGCAGAGGGCGGCATTCGCCCGGGCCTTGGTTCGCAACAAGCCGGTACTGCTGATGGATGAACCCTTCGCGGCACTGGATCCAGGTCTTCGCCTCACCATGGCTTCGCTGTTGAGGGATCTGCATCACGAAACCACGAGCACGGTGCTGATTGTCACTCATGATCCCGACGAAGTGCGGCGCCTGGCACAGGACGTCATCTTCGTCGAGAACGGTCGCATCGCCTTTCATTCAGAGGCCGCCGATCTTCTCGCGCAGCCGCACCTCCCTGCCATTGCGCAATTCCTGAAAGGCTAGTTCTGCTGCCACAATTTGGTCGTGCCATAGTGGCATCGCAGCAACAGCACCTCGCTGGTTGCATCGGGGGCTCCTATTTAGAACAGAAGCCCTGTGATCGTGGCGTCGGAATCGCTAAATCGACAGGTATGCTGGCATTGTCTTTCCCGCTTCATCAGGATCGGGCGAGCGGCGGATCGGATAGCGAATCTTGGTGATGACACATCGCATTAGGACGATGAGCTCGCATTGGCCACTGCTAGCGCCTTCTGCTGCGTGGACTGGCGGCGGCTTCCGCAGAGCCAGGGCGTGGGCGCTCGTTCTATCGGCCAGCCTTGCCTTGTCCAGCTGCCAGTCTGTTCTCGATCAAGCCTATCAGCCGAATGTAGCTCCCTCCAAATCTCCGCAGATTGTCGACGAGGTCCAGAAGAATGATCCTCGTGCGCAGATGGGCGCACGGGAACATCCACGGATCGTCGCCAGCTATGGTGGCGAGTATCACGACGCCAAGACGGAAAGGCTGGTCGCTCGCATCGCCGGCGCACTTACCGCGGTATCGGAGAACCCTAACCAGTCCTACCGCATCACCATCCTCAATTCCCCGGCGATCAATGCATTTGCCTTGCCAGGCGGTTATCTCTACGTGACGCGCGGGTTGCTGGCCTTGGCCAATAATGCGTCCGAAGTTGCGGCGGTGCTGTCGCACGAAATGGCGCACGTGACTGCGAACCATGGCATTGAACGGCAACGGCGGGAAGAGGCGGAAGTCATCGCCAGCCGTGTGGTGGCTGAGGTTCTTTCCAGCGATCTGGCCGGCAAGCAGGCTCTCGCACGTGGAAAACTCCGTCTTGCCGCCTTCTCCCGGCAACAGGAACTTCAGGCAGACGTCATCGGCATTCGAATGCTGGGCGAAGCTGGCTATGATCCCTATGCCGCCCCACGGTTCCTCGATTCCATGGCCGCCTACGCCCGCTTCTCCTCGGCCGACCCGGACACCGATCAAAGCCTCGACTTCCTCTCAAGCCACCCGAACGCGCCGCAGCGCGTGGAGCTTGCGCGGCGTCATGCCCGGGCACAAGGGATGGAAGGCAAGGTCGGCGACAGAGGCCGCGACTATTATGTGGAAGGCATCGACGGTCTGCTCTATGGCGACAGTCCCGACGAAGGCTTCGTTCGTGGCCAGACCTTCCTGCATGGTAAACTGGGAATTCGCTTTGATGTCCCCGCAGATTTCCGGATCGACAACAAGGTAGATGCTGTCCTGGCAACCGGCCCCGAGGATACCGCCATCCGTTTTGACGGCGTCGATGCTGGCGAGACTGACAGCTTGACCAATTACTTGACGAGTGGCTGGGTGGCTGGATTGCTCCCTGAAACTGTCCGTGAAACGACGGTAAACGGTCTGCCTGCCGCGACGGCGCGCGCAACTGCGGACCGTTGGGAGTTTGACGTGACGGTGGTTCGCCTAAACGATCAGATCTTCCGCTTCTTGACTGCAGTGCCTAAAGGCAGCGCGCGCCTTGAGCCGGTGGCGACGGTGTTGAAGTCAACCTTCAGGAAGATGACGCCCCAAGAAATCGCGTCGCTAAAGCCGCTGCGGGTTCGTGTGGTCACGGTTGGACCAAGAGATACCCTGGCGACGCTGGCTGCACGGATGATGGGCACCGACCGCAAGCTCGACCTGTTCAAGCTGATCAACGCTATGCCTGCCGGAGCCTCGCTGGCTCCAGGCCAGCGGGTCAAGTTGATTACTGAATAAGTTTCAACCTACGACGGCCATTTGCGGATTCGCCGAAACAAGCGCGGATTTCAGCTTTTCGATCGCCCGGCTTTCGATCTGCCGCACACGCTCCTTGGAGATTCCGAGCTCCGCACCCAGTGCCTCAAGCGTTGCACCATCGTCCGTAAGGCGGCGAGCTCGAATAATCTTCTTCTCCCGCTCGTTCAGCTTTGTGAGAGCGCCTTGTAGCCAACGGAGGCGTCGTTCGCCATCGATCATTCCGGACACCTGTTCATCTGGCAGAGGTTCGGCGCTAGCGAGAAGATCGAGCCGCTCACCGCTGTCGGCGTCGCCCGCAATAGACGGGGCTTGCAAAGATGCGTCATTGCCAGAGAGTCGGGCATCCATCGTCTGAACGTCAGCAACACTTACTCCAAGCGCTGCGGCAATCTCTTCATGGATGGCGCGTGAGGTCAGATTGCTGTCACCGCGCGCAAGCTTCGCGCGCAGGCGGCGCAGATTGAAGAAAAGCGCCTTCTGGGCTGAGCTGGTGCCGCCACGAACGATCGACCAGTTGCGTAGGATATAATCTTGCATCGAGGCGCGTATCCACCAGCTGGCATAGGTGGAAAAACGGACATCACGCGCCGGTTCAAATCTTGCCGCAGCCTCGAGAAGCCCTACGTAGCCCTCTTGTACAAGGTCGCTCATCGGCAGCCCGAAGCCACGGAACTTGGACGCCATGGCGATCACCAACCGCATATGGGCAAGCGCAATCTGGTTGCGCGCGTCCTGGTCCTGATCGTCTTTCCAGCGGACCGCAAGATCCCGTTCCTCCTCGCGTGCGAGATACGGAGCAGACATAGCGATCTTGATCATATTGCGGTCGGCGGACATGGCTTTCATTGTGTTCTCCGTGAGCTTTGGGAACTCTGCAAGACAATGCGCCACCTTCTCGCCAAGTGGCACAAACTATATTTCCTTGCTTGGTCCCCTTTTTGTTCCCCGAGCACTTGCCCTATCCAGGCCGCTCTCTATCTCTGATGATAACCTCAAAATATATTCTGACCGGCAGATATGTTCGCCGTTCCGGCGGGTTAACGTCCGACGAAGAAAATGGTTCCAAAGAAAAACCCGGCACAAGGCCGGGTTTTTCTTGGATTGCACAGCGGGGAGAGGGCTTACGCCGCCTCCTCCTGGGCTTCGTCTTCTTCTACCGTCTTGCCACGCTTGGGGCCCTTGGCAAGATTGGTTTCCACCAGTCGGACAGCTTCTGTGTCGGACATCTTATTCACGGCAGCGATCTCACGGGCCATACGGTCAAGTGCGGCTTCATAGAGCTGGCGTTCGGAATAGGACTGCTCCGGTTGGTTCTCGGCGCGGTACAGGTCGCGCACGACTTCGGCGATAGAGATTAGGTCACCAGAATTGATCTTCGCATCATACTCCTGCGCGCGACGGGACCACATGGTACGCTTTACGCGCGCCTTGCCTTGAACCACCTTCAATGCGCGCTCGACAAAATCCGTCTCTGAGAGCTTCCGCATGCCGATGCTGACTGCTTTGGTAACAGGCACCTTCAGCCGCATTTTATCCTTGTCGAAATCGATCACAAAAAGCTCGAGCTTCATGCCCGCCACTTCTTGCTCCTCGATCGCGGTGATCATCCCGACGCCATGGGCCGGATACACGATCGCTTCGCCGGTCTTGAATCCCTGGCGCGCCGAAGATTTTTTCTGCTGGGTCGTCATTCGTCTAACAAACTCCCTGTTACGCACCCGGTTTACGACCGGGGCCGGGTCAGGCAGGCCCGGATGAGACGGGGGAAACCGTCGGGTCACTCGATACTGGTCCAACCAACGTGCGCGAAAAACAGCTCGATCGCAGGAGCGACGACACAAAACTCAGTGTGATGTCACGGAGACCGCGTATTTGATCTGTTGCTTTCGTGATGTTTTTTGGGCACACGAGTGCCGCCTTGTGGAACAGTTCTTGAGATCTACCACAAAAAAGTGCCGAAATCAATAATTTGCTTTTGTATGCGGCGAATCAGCATCAGTCATCGACAGGATAATGCCCTTGCTGCATACCCTGGTGAACCGGCTGCCCCAAAGGCCGGTCAGTCGCCCGCTCCGGGCTCGGGCGAAAAGAACTGCTCAAACTTTCCCGCCACGCCATCCATTTCCTTGGCATCGGGCATAGGCTCGCGCTTGACTGTAATGTTTGGCCAGACCTGCGCATATTCGGCGTTGACCTTCAGCCACTTGTCGAGCCCCGGCTCGGTGTCCGGCTTGATGGCTTCCGCAGGACATTCAGGCTCGCAGACGCCGCAATCGATGCATTCGTCCGGGTGGATAACGAGAAAGTTGTCACCCTCGTAGAAGCAGTCAACAGGGCAGACTTCCACACAATCGGTGTACTTGCAGCGAACACAATTGTCGGTGACGACGTAGGTCATGCGGCACTCCAGGATATCGCGAACGGCCGGGACAAGCGTGGGAAGTGCGGGAGCCCGACAAAGGCATCTCCGGCCACGACAGCCGATGCGCCTGTTTTGACCGTGACGTAGAACCTTTCAATGCGCCTTGCAAGGATAAAGCTTCCACCGAAACGCCTGTATCGGAAGCATTTTTTCTCTAAGTGGATCCCTCAGCAAGCACGGGCCGGATCGTGTGTCCTCTTCAGGGCATGCCGCCTCCTCCATGGGGACGCAAGCGGCGTTGTGCCCGCTCGAAGGAAGTCAGCCTTGGTTGGTCTTTGTCCGTGGAGACTTGCTCGTACAATTGGCGAGCTTCTTCATAGGGGCCGCGTCGAATGCCACACCGTCGCACGAGCAGACATACATCTCCACGCTCAAGCAGAAGTTCGATCTTGTCACCTACTCGGACAAGATGACGGGGCTGGGCAACGGGATTACCGTTGATCATGACGCCACCCGCAGAAACAAGCGACTGCGCAAGCGAACGCGATCTCACAATCCGCGCAAAGAAGAGCCACTTGTCGATGCGCTGTTGCGTCCCGCCCAGTGGCTGCTCTTCGACCGTCATGGCTACTTCTTCATCTGCTCCTTGAGAGCAGCAAGCTTTGCGAAAGGAGAATCCGGATCCATCGGCTTTTCCTTCCGAGGAGGCTTGCTCTCGAAGCGAGCCGGCTGCGGCGCTTTGCCACGATCCTGGCGTTCGTTCCGATCAGGACGACCCGGCCGCTCCGACTTGCCCTCAGAGCGGCGGTTCTCCCGGCTGGGACGACCACCTTGGCGCGGTCCACGCTCTCCATTGTCTCCGCGCTCTTCTCCGCGTCCGCCAGGGCGCCTGTCTCCCTGCTGGGGACGTCCACCACGCTGGTTCTCGTTGCGACCGCCTGGCCGCCAGAGCAGAACCGGCTTAGGGGCCTCCAGCTCTGTCATGTCGGCTGCGGGCTCATCCGTTTCTTGCGTCTCCTGCTCGCCCGCTACTACCTCGGCAACAGCCTGAGTTGCTTCGCCGGCATCAACGGCGGCTTCCGACCTCGCAGTCGTGTTTTCTGCAGCGGACGCTTCCGCGCTATCCTTGGGTGCTTCCGATGCTTCAAGCTGAGCCTCTGCTCTCGCCGGATCCTGCGCCGACAGGAAGGCTGTCGCCTCTGCCGCATCAACGCTATCGGCGCGGTAGCCAAGACCCTTCAGGATCTCTTCCATATCGTCGGGCGTTGCGCCAAGGATTGACAGCATAGACGTCGTCGCGACAAAGCGGCGGCCGTCATAGGCTCCTTCAGGGCGCGGTGACGTACCGGGCTTCCATTGCAGAAGCGGGCGGATCAGGTCGGCCAGCCGCTCCAGGATATCAATGCGAACGGCACGCTTGCCGAGGAAACGGAAGCCTGCGAGCTTGTAGAACATGCGCTCGAAGCTCGGATCAGCGACAACCGAGGTGCGTCCGGCGGCAAGTGCCGGGATGAGCTCGCCATAACCCGGCTTGTCCAGACCATCGTTCTTAAGAGCCCAAAGAAGTGTGATGAGCTCTGCCGGCGCTGGCTTCAGCAACGCGGGCATGAAGATATGGTAGGCGCCAAACCGGATGCCATAACGGCGCATCGAGGCTCTGCTATCTTGGTCGAGCGACTTGACGTCGTCGGCGACATCACGGCGGAAGAGAATGCCGAGGTTCTCGACGATCTGGAAAGCAAGACCTTTGGCGAGACCCTGCAGATCCTCTGCCCGCGAAAGATCGTCAAGCGGCTTGAGCACGGTGGCGACGTGGTGGTTGATGAAGCGCTCAATCCGAGCCTGGACATGATCCCGTGCATTTCCCGTCAACTGCTCATCCGCGAGCAAAATGGCGCGGGGACGCATGATATGATCGCTGCTCGCAAGCCGAGCAACCGGGTCTCCCAACCAGCGAACAAAGCCGTCGGATCCAAGCGCAAGGTCGCCATTGCCGGACGCGTAAAGCCGTGCCGCCCGCGCTTCGAACTCAAGCGCGAGAGCTTTGTATGCTGCGCCTTGGACGGCTTTCGCATCCGGGCCTTCGGCACCGGCGATCGGCGTAAACCGAAAACCGGCCAATTGCCCGACGTGATGACCTTCCACGAAGACATCACCATTCACACTGATTTCAGCTTCCAGCATCGCATTCTCTCTCAGGCGCTTCATGAGCACAGATGTCCTGCGGTCAACGAACCGTTTCGTCAACCGTTCATGTAGTGCGTCCGACAGCCTGTCCTCAATTTCTCTCGTCTTTTCCTGCCAGTGTGTCGGATCGGCAAGCCAACCCGGGCGATTGGAGACATAGGTCCACGTGCGGATCTGAGCGATACGGGCAGACAAGGTGTCGATCTCGCCATCCGTCCGATCCGCCCGCCTAACCTGCTCGGACATGAAATCCTCGTTGACCGTGCCGAAGCGAACGAGATCTGAGAAAAGCGTCGAAATGAGGTCCGCATGCTGGGCAGGCGCGATGCGGCGATAGTCCGGAAGTGCGCAAGCCTCCCACAGCTTCTCCACCCGATCAGGTGAGGTCGCCGCATCAATGATCTCGGGATAGCGAGACAAATAGTCGAGGGCCTGACTATCCGTGGCCGGGAGCGCGCGGGTAAGGCCGGGCACCGCCGGTGCCACCTCCAGGCTGGAACGCAAATTACGGATGGAGGAGAAATCGAGCGCCTTGGAGCGCCACTGCAGAACCTTGACCTCGTCGAACTCGTGGGTTTCGATGCGCTCCACCAGTTCCTCGTCGAGCGGCTGGACCTGCCCGGTGACGCCGAAAGTCCCGTCGCGGACG
>DASYHX010000015.1:0-11665 GCA_035998065.1 Pseudorhizobium sp. | reverse complement strand
ATGCGAAGGATCTAGGCTCGTTCGCCGTGTTCTGCCTGCTCTGTGCCAACGGGCTATTTGTGATGTGGTGCGTGTATATGCGGCTGATCGGCTAAGCGAAGGACCGCCGCCGCCGCTCGACTGGGGCGGCATCCTCCACGGCCGGCAGGCTTTGCAGGACGCGCGTGGCCGGCAGGATTGCGATAGCCTCAGTGCCTTCGCGCAACTTTGAGCGCAGCACGAACTGGCCGTCATGCTTGGCAAGAATGGCCTGCACGATCGGAAGGCCGAGCCCGGTGCCCTGTTCGGCGCTCTTGATGGCGATGGAGCCCTGGCCGAAGGCGGAGAGCACGATCGGGATCTCCTCCTCCGGAATACCCGGCCCGTTGTCCTTGATGGCGACATACTGGCCGCCGCTTGCTGTCCAACCCACCTTGACGGTGACCTCACCACCCTGCGGCGTGAATTTGACCGCGTTTGAGAGGAGGTTGAGGACCACCTGGCGGATCGCTTTCTCGTCCGCCCAAATCTGCGGCAGCGTCGGCTCGAACTGCTGGTGGATGGTGATGCTCTTGCCGCTGGCCCGCAACTGGACCATGCCGATGCAGTCCTCCGCGATTTCCAGAAGCGACAGTGCATCCTCGTTCAGCTCATACCGGCCAGCCTCGATGCGGGACAGGTCCAGGATTTCATTGATGAGGTCGAGGAGGTGCTGGCCGGAGCGGTGGATGTCGCCGGCATATTCCTGGTATGTCGGATTGGCCATGGGCCCCAGAACCTCGGAGTTCATCACCTCCGAGAAGCCCAGGATTGCATTGAGCGGTGTACGCAGCTCGTGGGACATGGAGGCAAGGAAACGGGATTTTGCCAGATTGGCTTCCTCCGCGCGGCGCCGAGCTTCGTCCGACATCGACTTCGCCACTTCCAGCTCGGCGATCAGCTCATCTTTTTCCGACTGGTATGACATCAGCGTTAGAGTGGAACGGTACTGCCGGTCAGCGATGTAGTGAAAGAAGACGACCGCGAACGCCGACATGGCCGTGAGACCGATGTCCATCATCTGGCCGGACATGACGGCCGAAACAAGCAACGTCAGGATCAGCGGCAGGAAGCCGAACAAAACGCCCTGGCGCAACATCACGCTGTTCATGGCGCTGATGGAAATGGCAACCAGTATGACGGCTGCCTTGTAGAACAGATAGAAGCTGTCGCCGGAACAGGTCGCGCAGTGCTGGAGCGAGAATAGAGCCCAGCCGATGCCCACCAGCACTTGTCCTGCGAGCAAGCGGCGGCGCCAGCGGACTGTTTCCAGCGCACCAATCTCTATGCGGCTTGCGCGGCGCGCGATCAGCACGTTGACTGCGTGAATGATGAGCGCCAGAAGTGCCCAGCCGAGAAGATTGGCGGCCGGATTCAGGTAGAGACCCACCGCAGTAACTGTTGCAACGAAGAGCGGCGTAACGAGCGCGCTCTGCAGCACTGCATTGGCGTGGAGCGCCAGTACATCGCGTTCGAAGACCTTGGTGTTGCGGCCGGTTGATTGGAGGCGCTCACGGGTGGCGCGTACCGTCTTGGAAACTGCCCGGTTGCGGTTGTTTCGCGACAGATCAACGATGTTCTTGTCGGTCGAGGTGCTGACGCCGTTACTCATAACCACTGGATCACTGTCCCCAATGGTTGTGACCCTAGTGTCGAAACCTTAAGAAGATGCTGCCAAGCAAGGATTTGTTTGCCATTTTCCTGAAGCTTCTGTTCTTGATTAAGGCCGGATCGTGACACCCATTTTCCGAAGACTGCGCAATTCCAGCCTGCTTCTCGCCTTCCTCTTTCTCGGCGCGCTCATCGCCGTCAAGCTCGAGGACGTGGCGTCGGTGCGACTTGATGGGCCCTTCGTTGCCGTCGACGGTGATACGCTGGTAGCGGGAGCCGAGCGGTTGCGGTTGGAGGGGCTGGATGCGCCCGAATCGGAGCAGGTTTGCAAGGATGCCCGCGGCCGGGAGTGGGCCTGCGGCGAGGAGGCGCGCGTGGCACTGGAGCACCTTACCTCTGCCGCTGCCGTCGTATGCAGCGGCTCGAGTCGAGATCGCTATAACCGCCTGCTCGTCCGCTGTCGCGATGGCGAACGCGACCTCAATGCAGAGCTGGTAAGGCAGGGGCTCGCTGTCGCTTCCGGTGACTACCGGATGGAGGAGAGTGAGGCGCGTGATGCGGGGCAGGGCCTTTGGGCGGGTACGTTCGATCGGCCGCGCGACTGGCGCGTTCAACACGGGATGATGGATGATCCAAGTATGGCGGAAGGATTTCTGGCATGGCTGAAAGGGCTGTTCACCGAGTGAGGGAGGCAGATGATCAGGCGACGCCGGGCGCAGGCGGTCCTCTGGGCAATCTGCGGGCCGCGATCGCAGCCTGCCGTATCTGTCGTGATGTGCCGGCAAGGGGGCCTCAAGATCGCTTGCCGCATGAACCGCGCCCGGTCGCGGTGATCTCGGCGAAAGCACGGATCCTGATCGCGGGGCAGGCACCGGGGCTTCGCGTGCACGAAAGCGGGCTACCTTTCAGCGATGCTTCCGGCGATCGGCTGCGCAATTGGCTGGGTGTCAGCCGCGACGAATTCTACGATCCCGACCGGTTTGCCATCGTGCCGATGGGCTTTTGCTTTCCAGGCTATGACCTCAAGGGCAGCGACTTGCCGCCACGAGCAGAATGCGCGCCATTGTGGCGCTCGGCGGTCTTGAGGGCGATGCCGCAGATCGAACTTGTGCTTGCCATCGGCCAGTACGCACAGGCTTGGCACCTCGGTGCTCGCCGCCAGAAGGGAATGACGGAAACGGTGCGGAACTGGCGTGCGTATTTTCACGTCAACCATAAGCCTCGCGTCTTGCCGCTGCCACATCCGAGCTGGCGAAATACCGGTTGGTTGAAGCGCAATCCCTGGTTTGAGGAGGAGGTCCTGCCTCGCCTAAAGGAGCATGTGGATAGCTTGACGCGCTGAAAGAAAATGCGTCAACTTATGGTAAAAGGAGCTATGCAGGAGAAAATCATTTCCAAGGACCGTTTAATGGACCGTCTCGACCGCAAGATCCTCCGTATCCTTCAGGAAGATTCGACGCTTGCCGTCGCTGATCTCGCCAAGAAGGTAGGGCTATCGACCACGCCCTGCTGGCGACGCATCCAGCGGATGGAGGAAGAGGGGGTGATACGCCGACGTGTCGCACTGCTCGACCCGGTCAAGGTCAACACGAAGGTGACTGTTTTCGTTTCGGTTCGCACAGCAAGTCACTCCGTGGAATGGCTGAAGCGCTTTTCCGAAGTGGTTGTGGATTTTCCGGAAGTGGTCGAATTCTACCGGATGAGCGGTGATGTCGACTATCTTCTGCGCGTGGTGGTTCCGGACATCGCCGCTTACGACGCCTTCTACAAGCGGCTGATTGCCCGGATAGAGATTCGTGATGTCTCTTCGGCGTTTGCCATGGAGCAGATCAAGTATACGACGGAACTTCCGCTGGACTACATGGTGCTGGACCAGAAGTCTGGCGAAGACTGAGACAATCTGGCCGGCGTGAACGCCCCCGCCGGCCCTTTCCATTATTTCTCCAGGCGCGCAAGCAGCGAGGAGGTGTCCCAGCGCTTGCCGCCCATGGATTGGACATCGCCATAAAACTGGTCGACGAGGGCGGTTACCGGAAGTTTTGCGCCGTTGCGACGGGCCTCAGCCAATACGATTCCCAAGTCCTTTCGCATCCAGTCGACGGCAAATCCGAACTCGTATTTGCCCTCGTTCATGGTCTTGTGGCGATTTTCCATCTGCCAGGATCCGGCTGCGCCCTTGGATATGACTTCGACAACCTTTTCAATGTCTAAACCGGCCTTCTTGCCAAAGTGAATCCCCTCGGCGAGACCCTGGACCAGGCCCGCGATGCAGATCTGGTTGATCATCTTGGTCAGTTGACCGGCGCCAACTGGCCCCATCAGGCCAACCATGCGAGCATAGGCAACGATCACGGGTTTGGCGCGATCGAAAACCGGCTGATCGCCGCCGCACATGACGGTCAGGACACCATTCTCCGCACCCGCCTGGCCACCAGAAACGGGTGCATCGATGAACTCCACGCCCTTTTCCTTCGCCGCTTCGTGCAGCTCGCGTGCAACTTCCGCGCTGGCGGTCGTGTTGTCGATCAAGACTGCACCAGGCTTCGTGCCGGCGAGGGCGCCGGTTTCGCCGAGGGTGACGGAGCGGAGGTCGTCGTCATTGCCGACGCAGGTAAAGACGAAATCGGCATCGCGAGCTGCTTCGGCAGGCGTTTGCGCAAGAGCGCCGCCGAACTTCGTCACCCACTCCTCGGCTTTCGCGGACGTTCGATTGTAGACAGTGAGGTCGTGTCCGCCCTTCTGCTTGAGGTGTCCTGCCATGGGAAACCCCATTACGCCCAAACCGATGAATGCCACCTTGGCCATGCCGTCCTCCACATTGTTCTCCTATCCAGTAGACCTAGCGGATAGGAGCCGCCGCCTCAATGGCTAGAACGGTTTGACTACGGCTAGCAACACCACGACAACCGTGGATACCATTACCACCGGCATTCCAACGCGGACGAAGGCGGGCGGATTGAGGTGCGGGTCGGCCTCCATGCGACGCAGCCACGCGCTCTGCATGCCGTGCAGCGCCGAAAGCATAGCCACGATCAGGAACTTGAAGCCGAACCAGCCGGTCGAGTACCAGCCGTACCAGACGGCTAGAATGATGCCGAACAGCCATGCGCCGCCGAGAGCGACGGTCGTCACCCGGCGGTCGTATGGGCGCAGCGCGCTGATTACGCCAGTGCGGATCGGTGGCGGTACCATGGCGATGACAAAGGCGTTCACCAGCATGCCGCCGATCCAAACGATGTCGGACACGATGTGCAGGGACTTCAGGGTCAGATACAGCATTCTCAGCTCCAGATGAGGGCTTCCGTGAAGCCCAGTTCGGCAAAGTCCGGCCGGCGTAGCGCCTGCTCAGCCGGGTCGGCGGGAAAAAACTCGTCCAACTGCGGCGGTGATACCGTGGTGCCGGACAGCATGGCGTGGACCTGCCCGCGATGGTGGATCTGGTGCTGATACAGGTGCAGCAAGATGCGATCCGTGGGTTCTTTCTGGACGTGCGTGGCGCGAGGGATCTCGACGTAAGAGGACAGCATGTCGGCATCGAGTTGGCGACAGTGGTCAATCAGCCGGCGGTCGGTCGCCCGCTGCTCGCGCTCTAGGTCGACGATGCGGCGAAACGGAATTTCAGGATCGAAGGCGGCGCTGCCAATGCAGTTGCCTTCCAGTGCGCTGATATAGAGCCAGTCGACCGTAAGGATATGGTTCAATGTATGGATGATCGATGGGAAGAAATTCGTGCGCGGCGCAGCGAGCTCCTCAGGCGAGAGGTTTCGGCAGGCTGTCAGCAGGCGGTGATTCGACCAAGCGTTGTTGTAGGCCTGAACGAGAAAATAGCGCTGCGGCATCATGTCGGTTCCTCCCCCCGGAACCCTAGCCTCTCAACTTCGCGATGACCAGATGGCCAGGGCTTGGCTGGCCGTCCTGCATCCGCACGTTGATCTCGCAGAGCTCGATCATTTCAAAGCCGGTTTCAGCCAGGCGGGTGCGAATATAGGCCTCCGAATGGAGGTATCGCTGGTGCGGGCCGACGATGTAGGAGCGGTCGTCGGAGGCGGGCAAGGTCTCAGATGAAAAAACAAGTATCCCGCCAGGCAACATATTCTCAGCTGCGCCGAAGAAGAGCGGTTCAAGCGCGCCAAGATAGGGAAGGACGTCCGTCGCAGTGACTAAATCGAAAGGCTCTTCATCGTTGTCTTCCAGAAAATCCTCTACTTCCGCGACGTAGAGCGTCTCGTAGAGGTCCTTTTCGTGAGCGATCTCCACCATGTTTTCGGAAATGTCGATGCCGGTGACATCCTCCACCATGTCGCGAAGCGCGCCACCTGTCAGGCCGGTGCCGCAGCCCAGATCGAGCATTCGCTTGAATGGACCGAGCTCGAGGTCTTGCAGCCGCTGGCGCACCATTACAGGGACCGAGTAGCTCAGTTGCTCTACGAGGATGTCTTCGAAGCTATCGGCGTGTTGGTCGAACAGTGTCTCCACATAGGCGTCTGGCGCCCTCGGCGGAGCTTCTCCGCGACCGAGAGCTGCGATGCGCACCGCGGCGCCGCCATGATCGTCCGGATCGATGTCCAGCACTTGACGATAGGCGGCGACAGCGGCGTCAATGTCGCCCGCCTTTTCCAGTGCAAGCGCGCGGTTGTAGGTCTCGGCCAGCGCTTCCTCGTCGATCTTCTTCATGCTTCGCTCCGTTTGCGCAGGCTTTAGGCTGCCGACACCGGTTTGGCAATGTTGGAGATGGAACGGCGAAGGGTGAGAGGCCGTTGAAGCAAAAAGTTTCGCCGCATCTCAGTGAGCGGGAGGATCATTGTGTCCGCAGCCCCTACGCAGACAGCTTTCGAGGAGAATATCGAACGTCGTGCGCCTTCTCTGCCGATCACCTCGGCAGAGAAGGCCAACATGATCATCCATTACTATCGCGGTGAGATAGGACGGATGACGAGTTGGCGTGATCGCATAGATCGGACGACAAACTGGGCCATTACCGTGGTGGCGGCGCTGTTGTCGGTTTCCTTATCGACACCGACTTCCCATCATGGCGTCGTTCTGTTCGGGGTGTTGCTTATTTCGCTTCTGCTTCTCATCGAGGCCAGGCGCTACCGCTTCTTCGATGTCTACCGGGCTCGGGTCAGGAAACTGGAGCGCCACTACTTTGCTCAAGCGCTTTATCCGCAGGCAGATCTGAAGCCGGACTGGGCGGAGGCAATTGCCAAGAGCTTGCGCAACCGATGCTTCCTGATCAGCTATAGGGAGGCCTTATTCCGCCGCGTCCGGCGTAACTACTGCTGGATGTATCTGATCCTGCTCCTGGCCTGGGGTCTCAAGATTACCACCCCGAAGCTACTGCCGGACGAGAGGCCAGCGGATGTTGTATTCTCCTGGAGGGAGGCTGTGGAAAACGCGGCCTTCGGCCCCCTGCCAGGGTGGAGCATCATGGTCGGTGTCGCGATCATCTACGCGCTTGTCTTCTACGCGTCCTTGCATCACGCAAGCGACGAGGGGGAGCTTGCCCACGGCGAGGTGCATGTTTGAGGCACGCCTCCTAGTGCAGAATAAGTTCGCCCTGGAGCGCCCTCCATTCGCTGGCAGAAATCATCTTTCGATGCACGTAACGAACAGAGTGCAGTGGCCCTTCGAGCTTTTCTTCCCAAAACTTCAGGAAGCCTTTCATCTGAGGAAAGTCCGGTGCCAGATCGTATTCCTGCCAAACATAGCTCTGCAGCAGGGTGGGGTGGTCTGGCAGCCGATAAAATATCTGGGCCGTGGTGAGACCGTAGCCCCTCAGCATCATTTCCATTTCGCTGTTCATGGTCGTTCCCGCTCTGGTTCTTCCGGGCGACGCAGTTGCGCCTTCCACAGGAGATCATTCCGGGGTTAACGATATCTCAATTGCCTGGCCGCTAGAAGCTCTGCCCCCGTGCTAGCCGACGATCCTAGCGCTTCAGGTGTCGCGTGAGGCGCGTCTCCAGCAGGTTCCACACCTGCCGCAGCGTTTCGACGATGGCGAGATAGAAGATCGCGGCCCAGAGATAGGTCTGGTAGTCGAAGGTCCGAGAGAAGGCGTAGCGGGTTTCACCCATCAGGTCATACACGGTTACGATAGCGACCACGGCCGATCCCTTGATCAGCAGGATGATCTCATTGCCATAGGGTCGCAGCGCGACAATGAGTGCCTGGGGCAGGACAATCTTGCGCAGAGCAACGGATTTGGGGATGCCCAGCGCTGCGGCACCTTCCAACTGGCCGCGCGGCACGCTTTCGATCGCCCCGCGGAGGATTTCTGCCTGATAGGCCGCCGTGTTCAGGGTAAGGGACAACAGCCCGCAATACCACGCCTCGCGGAAGAACCACCAGAGGCCGACCGACTGCAGCTCAGGCCGGAAACTACCAAGCCCGTAGTAGATAAGGAAGAGCTGGGCGAGCAGCGGTGTCCCACGGAACACGTAGACATAAGAATAGGCGATGGCGCCGACGACTCGGTTGGTCGACATGCGGGCGAAGGCGAGCGGCAGCGATAAGAGCGCACCGAGGATCACCGAAATGCCGACGAGCGAGATGGTCGTCCACAGGCCGGAAAGATAGCGCGGGCCATAACGCTCGAACTTGGCAATGTCCCATCCGCTGACGATCAGCCAGACGATGGCGATGCCGAGAAGCCCCCAGATGGCGAGAATGAAGAGGGCCGCAACGCGGGAGCCGGTGAGGGGTTTTCGGTTCTCGACCGGAGCGGGTCTGGGGGCGATGAGTTCGCGGGCATAGCTCATCGGCGGGCCTCCCCACGACGGGACCAGCGCTCGATGAAGCCCAACCCAAACGAGGAAAGAACAGCGAGCGCCAGATAGAGAAGGCACGCGAGGAAGTAGAAAAAGAACGCTTCCTTGCTGACGCGGGCAGCGACACTGGTTTGCCGCACGATATCCGAAAGCCCGATAATGGAGACGTAGGACGTATCCTTCAGCAGAATCATCCAGAGGTTCCCCAGCCCGGGCAGTGCGATCCGGATCAGTTGCGGAAGAACCACCAGCAGCATCGTCCGGGAGCGGCGCATCCCGAGCGCATCGCCGGCTTCATACTGTCCCTTTGGAATGGCGCGGAAGGCAGAAAGCAGGACTTCGGAGGAGTAGGACGAGAAGACGACAGCAAGCGCGATCATGCCGGCGAAGAAGGCATTGATCTCGATTCGCTGCTCGATCCCGAGCCAGCCCAAGAGGGCTTGGATGAGCAGTTGCAGCCCGTAGTAGACGATGAAGAGCGTCAGCAGCTCCGGCAGACCACGGAAGATTGTCGTGTAGATCCCGACGGCTGCCCTCAGCAGTTTGTCTTCCGACTGCGCGGCAAGCGCGATCAGAAAGCCAAGCAGCAAGCCGATCGGGAGGGTCGCAAGAGCGAGGGTGATGGTGACCTTTACGCCGAACGCGATCTCGTCGCCCCAGCCGTTGGCGCCGCAGCTGAGCATACCACCACCGCCGAGAAGCGTGAAAATGCCGACCGGCCCACAAAGCGGATCGAGCGCCGTGGCGATGGCGGAGAACAATCCGCTCATGAAAGAAGCTTTCCCCTTGCGGCTTCGCCGCTTGTTTTCATGGGCCTTGTTTAAAAAGAAAATCGGCGGAAGGGCAAGCCTTCCGCCGATTTTGCAGACCGCTTTGGACAGTTATTCCCCGTAGACGTCGAAGTCGAAGTACTTGTCGTTGATTTCCTTGTACTTGCCGTTCTCGCGGATGGCTGCGATCGCTGCCGTAAACTTGTCGGCGAGGGGATCACCCTTTCGTACGGCGATACCGGCGCCCTCGCCATTGATCTCCACATCGATTGGCAGCGGTGTGAGGATCTTGCAGCAAGCGCCTTCTTCGGATTTCACCCACTCCGACAGAACGACCACATCGTCGATAACGCCATCGATCCGTCCGTTCTGGATGTCGAGCTTGTATTCGTCGGCAGTCGGGTAGAGCTTGAGTTCGGACTCAGGCATGTGCTTTTCGGCGTAATTAGCATGGGTCGTGGAGGTCTGTGCGCCGAGCGTCTTGCCCTTGAGACCTTCAACATCAGTAATTTCGCTGTCCTTCGGGACCGCGATGGCAGGGCCGGTATTGTAGTATTTCTTGGAAAAATCCACCTGCTCGAGCCGCTCTGGCGTGATCGACATGGAAGCGATGATGGCATCGAACTTCTTCGCCTGGAGGGCAGGGATCATGCCATCCCAGTCATTCGTGACCAGTTCGCATTCGACTTTCATCTCCTCGCAAAGAGCCCGCGCGATGTCAATGTCGAAGCCGGTCAGGGTGCCGTCCGTCTCTAGACTGTTGAAGGGGGGATAAGCTCCCTCGGAGGCAATGACGATCTTCTCCTGGGCGGCGGCGGCGCCGGCGAACATGGCGGCCGCGGCGATCGACGCGGCGGCGAAGAAATGAGTGGCAATACGCATGATGATCCTCTCTGTTGGCTGCCAGCGCGGCTGTTGATCTTGTTTTCCACGCTCGGCGGGCGCGGAGCCTGCTCCGACCTTGTCTTTTTAAATACCGGGACGTTTGAGAATGCAACGGCATTTTACGTCCACTGCAGGGGCTGGTCGGTGCTCTCTTGTGCTTGCAGTCACACATGGGTGTTCAGCAGACGTTCAGGCGGCTCAGCGCAGTCTCATCCGGAACAAAAGCGGGAGCATGTCGTTGAGCCGGCGCGCTACCGCGCCGACGTCCGGTCACAAGGACGCGTGAAGAAGGGACGACATCCCAAGTCGAGGAGATATCGATGTCAACGAAATTCAGACTGTTCGCCAGCGTCGCTGCGCCGCTCGTGTCGCTGCCGCTGATCGTTCAGCCGGCCCTCGCCATGCCGCCGAAGGCGATTTTCCAGCCCGCCGGTGAGGGCAACCTCATCCACGTCCAGGAACAAGTGATCCTGCCGCCGGGGGATGCCCAGGAAGGCGAGCCGCAGCAGGAGGAAGCGCCGGCGGAGGAGCCTGCCGCCGAAGAAGCCCCCGCGGAACCTGCACCGGAGCCTGCGCCGGAAGTGCAGCAAGAGGCCCCTGCAGAGGTGCAACCGGAAGCCCCGGTCGCCGAGCCGGAGGTAGCGCCCGAACCGGAGGCGGAGCCTGAGCCGGCTCCTGAGCCAGAAGTAGCCCCTGAAGCGCCGGCCGAGGAACCCACTGCCGAAGAAGTTCCTGCGGAGGAAGCCCCTGCGCCCGAACAGCCTGCTGCGGAACAGGCGCCGGCAGAAGAAGCACCTGCCGAAGAGGCTCCGACTTCAGAATCTGAGCCCGAAGAGGCCCCTGCTGCGGAAGAAGAATCGCCTGCGGCCACCGATGAACAGCCTGCTGACGAAGAGCCTGCTGAAGAAGAGGCCGCACCAGGCGAGGAAAGTGCTCCGGCATCCGAAGCCACGGAAGAGCCTGCGCAACCGGCGGCTGAAGCCGAGGATGCCACTGAAGCTGAACCCGCTGATGGGGCAACTGAGGGGGCGGCCGAAGCACCGGCAGATGCAGCACCCGAGGAAGGGACAGCTGCTGACGCTGACACCCCCGCGTCGGTGGAAGAGCCCGCTGTAGCCACCACGCCGGAACAAGTGGAGCGTGCGCAACAGATCGCAACTGACCCGTCAGCAGCAGAGGAAGGTGAAACGGCGGTGCTGCCGGTCGAAAACGGTGCGGCTGTGCTGGACAGCCAGAAGGAAGCTGCGCCGGCGGACACAGCGGCCACTTCGACCGATGGAGCGGCTCCTGCAACCGCCCCGGCAGAAGCCGCTGCACCGTCTGCTCCCCCGACTTCGGATGCCGAGGCCCAAGCACCGCTACAGGGACAGGCAGCGTCGCGTACCGAGCTACGTGCCGTCACCGCCGAGGAAGGCGAGCGTATCGAAGGCCGCCCGGATTACCGCCGTATGCAAGGGTGGAACTACCGTGACGGCGATCGTGACCGTCGTGGTCGCGATCGACGTGACGGACGGCGAGATGACCGGGACGGTCGCGACGGCGAGGCTCGTATCATCATCTCGATCGGCGAAAGGCCGGTGGTGTACCATGACGATACACCGCGTTTCTACCGCG
>DASYHX010000441.1:0-1985 GCA_035998065.1 Pseudorhizobium sp. | reverse complement strand
ATCATCTTTCCCGGTACGTATCAGAAGTCAAGATATATAGGCGGAGCGGCATTTGCCTGTCCGCATCGCTGAGTTAGCAGGTGACATGCCGTCGGCTTTCTCAAAGCGTGCGAAAAGGGCATGGCCTCAAGGTTTGGTCTCAGCGGGCTGCCCAGTTGGCGCCGCGGCGGTAGATCTCTCTCATCTGCGGGACGTTGAACTCTTCTGCCACATGGCCGAGGGAGGAGTAGAAGACGCGGCCCTTGCCGTAGCGACGCTTCCAGACGACCGGCATGACGACGCCGTCGATCCACCAGGCATGGTCCCCTGTGAACGTGGTCGTCGCCAACACCTCGTTAGAGGGATCCACATGCATGTAGTACTGCTCCGAGTGGTAAGGGAAATCGGAGATGCCTTCCATGACCGGATCGTCGGGCCGGGTTATGTTGACGGTATAGTCGATGATGTTGCCCGGATGAGCTACCCACTGGCCGCCGACGATGAACTGATATTCCACGCATTCGCGGAACGCGTCACCCGCTCCACCGTGGTAGCCGGCTAGGCCCACGCCGTTCTCGATCGCCGTCGCGAGGTTCTTGGCTTCCTCCTTTTCGATCTTCGACATCGTCATGATCGGTACGATCAGCGACAGATCGTGAATTGAAGGGTCGGCGAAGGCCTCGGTGCTGCGCTCGACATACACGTTGAAGCCGTCCTTCTGGAGCATGTCCTTGATGATGTCGGCGCATTGCTCCGGTTCGTGGCCGCTCCAGCCACCCCAGACGATCAGAGCTTCCCGCATGTTCTGTTCCTTTCGTTCTGTCTCGTGATGTCAGGCAGCCAGGCGAGTTTCGGAGAGGGATTCCGAAAGAGGGGCCGGCCGCTCCGCTCTGGTCTCGATCGTAACCGTGGTGCCGCTTTCGGCCGCCTTCTGGAAGGCTTCCATCACCTCCAGAACATGGAGGGCAAGCGTACCATTGGCGCGGTGCGGCCGGTTGGAGCGGATCGCATGGGCCATGTCCGCAACCCCGATCGAGCGGTAATTGCCATCCGCATAGGGCTGTGTCGTTTCCTGCGGCTCGAAGCTTCCGCCCTTCTTGAGCAGCTCCACCTGACCGCCGAAATGGTTAGGATCCGGGACGATGAGCGTTCCCTCTGTGCCGTAAAGTTCGAGCGGCACGTGCTTGTGGCCTGCCACGTCAAAGCTCATGCCGATCTGGACGATCACCCCGCACTCAAAGGCCATCGCGCCGGCAACATGGGTTGCCACATGAACGGGGATGCGCTCGCCGTTGCGCGGTTGGCTGGTGATCAGGCGCTCACTGCGCGGTGAGAAGGCAAAGCCTGCAACCTTTGCCACCGGGCCCAGCAGATTGACGAGGTCGGTAATGTAATAGGGACCCATGTCCAGCATGGGGCCGCCGCCGATCTCGTAATAGAAGTCCGGGTTGGGGTGCCAGCGCTCGTGACCGGGGCACATGAAGGTTGCCGTACCGCCGACCGGGAGGCCGAGCGCGCCGGAATCGACAATGGCGCGCGCGGTCTGATGCGAGCCGCCCAGGAAGGTGTCGGGTGCTGCGCCAATGCGCAGCCCCTTCGCTTCCGCCGCAGCCGCCAAGCGCTTGCCTTCAGCGAAATTGATCCCGAGCGGCTTTTCCGAGTAGGTGTGCTTGCCGGCGTCCAGCGACTGCATGGCGACGGCGACATGCGCTTTTGGGATGGTCAGGTTGACGATGATCTCGATCGCCGGATCGGCAAGAAGGTCTTCTACCGTGCGTGCCTGGAGGTTGAATTCTGCAGCCCGCTGTCTTGCCAGTTCCGTGTTGAGGTCAGCCAGACCTCTGATGTCGAGGATGTCGAAGGATGCCATGGCCTTCAGATACGCTGAGGAGATGTTCCCGCAGCCGATGATCCCGATCCCTACCTTATTCATAAATCCTCCCAGATTTCAGTTGCAGCCGTCAGCGTCTCACCGCTGCGGTGTCGATGCAGGTCCCGTGGTCGAC
>DASYHX010000376.1:0-10288 GCA_035998065.1 Pseudorhizobium sp. | reverse complement strand
GGATGAAAAGCTCGGTGATCTCTTCCCTCGTCATGCCGTTCTCCGTCTCTCGTCAAATAGGTCCCCTTGCGCCGCATTGGGACCAAACACCCTGACCACCCTCTCATACAGCATGCCCGCGATCGCGTGGCGCTGGTGGGTAATCCCACTGAGATCTCTGGCGATGAACTGGAGCTGCCCCACCGGCGTCTTGTCGAAGCACTCGAGCCATTCCGTCGGCCGCTCCTCGATGATCGCCTGGCAGGCCTCCACCAGATCGCTCACTGCCCAAAACAGATACTCGTCCAGCTGTCCCTGGTTGTTCTCGGTCTCTGTCAACGTGGACATCACCATGCGGAAGTGCGCTTCACCTCGATTCCGCAGGATCCGGTCCATGGTCGCAACCGCTCGCGTCTGACGGACGTCCGGATAGGCGCGGCCATCGACGATCTCGATCCCGTACTCCTCGCAGATGCTGTAGACGCGGGGATCGATCATGCGACGGCCCTTCGCTCTACCTGGATGCGCTTCCCTTTGCCGCGCTGCTTCACGGTCTTTGGGCGTTCCGTCGCCGGGAGGTTGAACGCCGCATTTGCGCTATCCCATTTGCTTTCGGTCGGGTTCAGCATGCCGCTGATCGGGCTGTTGAGGTAATCCTTGAACGCCTTGCCGGCCTCTAGCTCGGCCTCCTCAGCCGTCGAGAACAGCCTATCCAGCTTCCCGTCCCGCAGGATGAAGTTCTTCGAGTGATGCACCATACGATAGAAGGCGAGGAAGCCTCCCTTCACGGGCATAGACCCGAAGTCAAATCTGTTCATGGCTGTGCTCCCAATTTGAAGAAGAATGGAACGATTGCATGCGGCGAGGGATTGGGCGGAGGATTGCAACGAAAGAGGATGAGCCATGCTGGTCGCACGCTGGGATACCCCTGTAGTCATCGAGGATGAGGGGCTTCGTATTTCCGTAGGATCTCCTGAGGAGGCGCTGACGTGGCTTTCGCACGCCCCGAACCGTAGGAGCGGCACGTGGCAGCGCGCCTGGCGCGCCTGTGTTGCCGCCAAAGAGCGCAAGGTGCCGCCGGAGGACGCCAAGGCTGCCGTGGAGCAAGCGGTAAGCACCACGCGCCACTAGGCTCTCCTTCCCCCAGCCGCCACTCATTGGGGGGCAGCCTCTGAACGAGGTCATGATGCCCCCCGTTGCTTGCGGCGAAGCTCGCTCGCTTTGTGATCGACACGAGCCATTGTCATCAGAACGGGCTTCAGTTCGTCGGGTGCTGTGTCATAGGCCATGACGCGGGTGGCCTTGCCGCCGTTGAGGCGAGGAAGGACGCCACGAGGAATCGCTATCCAGTTTGACGGGTCTGTGTTGAGGCGGTCGCCGTCCAGACACTTGAGGCACATGCCATCCGGCACCGGCCCATTCACCTGCTCCCAGATGTGGAGATGCTTCAGCACATAGCGGCGCTCGTAGCCGGTGTGCGGGTTTTCCTCATCGATGCTGATCTCGACATAGCCATCCTTGGACACGCGCTCATGGCCCAGGAACCTGGTGTTGTGCGGAAGCTGGCCGCGCTTGAACTGTGTCTTGCGGGCGTTCGCGTGGCGCCCACCCTTACCCTCTGGGCATGGCTTGCCCTTGTTGATCGGCTCTTGCCCCTTCACAAAGTGGCCGGTGCGGCCCGTCTTCCATCCCTTGCGCTTGCGCAGCGCATGAAGGTTCGCGGCTGATACATCGGCACGCCCGAACGCTTCCGAGAAAGCGCGATGGTAGTCCGCTATGGGCAGAAGCCGGTTCTCCTCCAGCCATGCCATCTCGTCGGTGCGGTATGGGATCGAGCGGCCCTTCATGTGCCAGCCGCCTTGATTAGAGGGCGCTGCTGGCGGATCTGTATAGGTTCTCCGTCTGGTGTGGTGGGAGGTGAGATCATCGGCAGAGCCGACGCGAACCGGTCACCATGCGTGGCGACAAGCGTCACGGCTTTGAGAGACAAGTCGGCATTGCGGATGATCTGCTCACTGACGCCGACAATGGCATCCGCACGCTTCACTTCCGTGTCAATCTGTTCCGCTGTAAGCCCTTCATCTGTCAGGCGCTCCAGCTGGGAGAACAGGTGGTTGTTGAGATCGATAAGTCGGTTCTTCACTTGAATGCCTCCGGGTTGTCTTTGAGGGATGCAGTCCATTTCAAGATCAGAGCGGCGTCAGCGCTTACCTTTCCGCTCAATCGCTGTTCGATTTCCTGAGCCGCGTAGAACAGGGCGTCCTCTCTCGATTCAGCGAACTTCCCCCACTTCTCGCCCACTCGGTAACCGCCGCCTTCGCTCTCGCACTGCCATCTAGTCGACCACATCCAAGTGCCGTCGCGGTGCTGGTGGATCTCAATGCGAGCGCGGTCCCACGCCATGCGCGGATGCTTCAGCCGAAACGTGTGATCCGGCTCAGCTTGCAGAACGCTTCCGTAAGCATCGATCTTCTTGATCAGGGGAGGACGCCGTACAGCGTCGAAAAGGCCAAGCTGCTGCATCATTCCGTCGCCTCCAGTCTCTCGACCGTGATCTCCTTGCCCTTGCGGAAGAGCTTATCGGCCTTCGCCTTGCGGGCATCGCGGATGCTGCCGCCCTTGATCTCCCCCGAGCAAACTAGGTGCCCGTTGAAGTATGCCAGGACATGCTGCAGCGCCGCCTTAGTGGCCGATAGCTCGTCGTGGAACACGACCGGCTTCTCGCCCTTGCCGAGCAGAGGCTTGGGCTTGGCATCGCGGGCGAACCTGGTCATGGCCCACCACTGGGTACCGCGCTTGACGGCAAAACCTGCGAACTCGTTCATGCTGCCCTCTTCTGAATTAAATGAGCGCTACGTGCCGGAGCGTGATAGTGTCGCCCGTCGATGAGGCCCCCTCTCGGCAGCACCGGAAGGAATCCATCATGGGCTCCGTGATCGAAGTCGGCTTCAGGCTTGACTGGAAGATGCCGGTCTTCGTCGGTGACGGAGACCTCTTGGACGTCGCTATTCTGGGGCCACGTGCTGCCCTCAAGTACCTGCAGGACAGTTTGCCGATCCGCTCCGGCCAGACCTACTGGAATGCCGTCAGCGCATGCAGCGCGGCTCTTCTTCAAAGCAGCGACGCGGACCACGCCAGGGTCTGCTTTATCGCCGCCTATGCCGAATGCATGGTCAAGATGGACGAGCAGTAGAGCAGGTCCTTTGGGGGCGCGTAGTTTTAAACCGCCCGTAGCTGGTGGTCTCGCCGTTCCACTGCATCCTTCCGGCCCGGGAACTCGGAATCCGCGGGACGAGGACAGCGGGATCCTTGCGTGCTCGATACTTGAACCTCTTGAACCAAAATCCGAGAGAACCCAGATCGAATGCCGGCGCTGACGACAGCGCTTTCCTTGTTGATCACCAACCAAATCAGTGAGGTAGAAATGATCTCGAAGCTGTTCGATCGACCGGTCTATGTGAAGGAAGCCAAGGACCTGGTTCGGGAGATCACCACCGTCGAAGACGCCATCGACTTTCTTGAGGAGTGGCCAGAACGCGAGCGCGACATGATCCATGATGCAGCGCTGAAGACCTGCTACATGGCTCATGATGGCCTGAAGCCATTGAGGGCAGCCCGCGATGCGATCCGAGCCTTCGGAAAGAAGAAGGGCATTCTCGTCAAGCAGCCTGCGGTTCAGCCTTGGATGATCAAGACGCCAGCAGGCGGCGGCCGGGTATCTCCGTAGATCATCAGCGGAGCAAGGGAGGCCGTTAACGCGGCCTCTTCTCATTTGAGAAAGGGGTAGACGTGTCATAGCGCGAGCTCCTCCTGCGGACGCTGCGGCTTCATCGATCGATAGCGGGTGAAATCGGCATCGAACTGCAGCTTCTCGACAATCGATGGATCGCCAAACCTGACCTTGATGGAGGCGATCTCCGCAATGCCTTCGATTTCGGAGCCGAAGACGCTGTTGATGGTCTTCCAGTCGCTCGGGGTTGCAGCTACCTTCTCCATCTCCTTCTTGTACTTCTCCGGCCGGTATAGGGTGATGATCGCGTCGTAATCGGCACGGGCGCCCTCCCCGCCGTACAGGTCCTTCGCGATCGGGCGCGGGTTCTGCCGCTTGCCGCTTTCGCCGTTCCGCTGGTTGAGGATGAGGACCGACGCCGAAAGCTCGCCGGCCAATGCCTTGAGCTCCACCGTAACCTCGCCGGAGATCCGGTCGGCCGACAGCTTCGGATCGCGTGGCTTCACCTTTCCGATGTGGTCGATGACGATGAAGGGGGTCTTGCCGTTGGTTCGCTTCCTGATGAAGCGACGGGCGTAGGCGACCAGTTGCGTCACCCCTTCCCGTTGGCACCGGATAATGTCGAATGGCTGGTTGTTTATCTGGGTCGCGAACAGCACGCACCGGTCGCGCTCGCTCTCTGTCATCAGTCTAGACGGCTCGCGCTGCTGTCTGACGCTGATCTCGTGCACCTGGGCGATCATCTGCCGGATGCACTGAGCTGCGGATTGGTCATAGGAGAGGAAGAGGACAGGATGCCCTTCCTTCACCGCGTGATAGATCAGCTGCATGGTGAGGCTGGACTTGCCCTCCCCTGACGAGGACAGAAGCCCGTACAGGTTGCCCGCCTCGAAGACCGGCTCCGACAGAACCTTCGCGATCTCGGGCAGCGCGATCGGTACGCCGACCACACCGTCACGACGGGCCGAAGCTTCGAACATGGCGAGGTAGGATGATCCGGGAGATGCACCCGCCCTTAGAGCTGCAAGTCGGGTCCTGCGCTCCTTCAGGCGCATTTCGAGCTGCTCGATCTCATCGTCCAGCGTGAGAAGGGTATGGCCTTCCTTGGCAAGCTCTGAGGCAATCTCAGCCTCTCTCGCTAGCTGCCGGCCAAGCGACACGCTCTTGATGATGTGGAGGGAAGATTCCAGCCTGCGCATGGTCGACGGGTCGAAGCCGAGGCTCATCAGCCGCGCCATGTAGGTTGCCGGCAATATCCCGGCCTCATCATCGTCGCGACGGGTCCGGCTGCTCCGGCTATTGCTCCACGCCTTAGGCATGAATGGCTTTAGCGAGATTGCGGTGACGGGCTGCCCGCTGCGGAACAGCTCCATGCCCTCCTTGAACATGAGCTGATGTAGCTCTTCGCCGAAGTCTTCGCACTCAAGCCCGCACTCGGCGAGTACCTGGTTGTCCGCAAACATGCAGGCAAGGAAGACTTCGGACGCTTCAAATGCGTCATCCTCGCTGATGCGATCAAACTGGCTGCGATCGACGGGGCCGCTCATGCTGAGCCCTCGCCAAACTGAATGCGCAGTCCTACAATGGCGGATCGAAATGCGTGGTCCAACGAGGGCGTAAGCGCATGAACACGGTATGGGGACGGCCGGTTGTGATCTCTCTCCCCAGAGGGAACAGAGCAATCGACACTACTTTCGCTGCATCGTTGGCATTGAGCATGGATTGGCCGACCGCAGGTGGGCCAGCTTCGACCAAAGCCGTGATTGCCTGTTTGGCGGTGATGGAAGGTACCGGCACACCTGATCAAGCCAGGATCGCCTTCGTGGCCGCCGCTCAAGAGGTTGGTGCTCTGCTTGAAGGCTGAGGTCACTCTGCCACCCTCCGGAACCGAGCGGCGTCGTTCTTGTTCTGACCTCACGCGGCAGCGACTAGCCGCACGGAGAGGAGATCTTGGATGGACGGAGTGGATTGGCCCGAGCCTGTGGTGGTAGAGCACAAGGTGCCGAACAAGCCCATCGTCGTCTGGAGCAATGAGGAGGCGGTCAACTGCCTTATGGGCAACTGGCCGACGAAGGACGGCGCGCGATATCATGCGGCGCTTCAGACCCTCATGCTGGTTCTGGACGGGAGAGCCGAGCCGGAAGAGGCTCGCGATGCTTTCAAAGCAGCGGTTCTTGAGGCAGGCTTCACCCTGCACTGAGGCGCTCATGCTGCCACCTCGTCGAACTTTGTGGCCTCGTTGCCAAAGGCGTGCCAGCCGTCGCGGCTCTCGCGGGCGAAAACATCGGCCCGCCGGGCGTGCGGCATAACGCGGTCGCACATGGCGTAGAACTCGTCCGGCTTTCGGCTATGCTCGCGGGCGATCCCGTCGAAGATGGTCCGCGGCGCAACCGCTTGCCGGGGCTTGCCTAGCGCGCCGACGATGACAATCTCGCCTGTTGTACGGACGCGGTATCCCGTCCCCATCCGGTCCTTGCCGGCGGCCGTGGTCTTCCGCCAGACCATGAAGGACTTGTATTCGAAGCCCCAAGCCTGGACGCACTTGATCGCCAGGGGAAGCTGTGGCGCCGTAGCCCAGAGGTACAGAAGGCAGTCCATGGAGGCGAGTTGGCCGACCGGCAACCCGAGGATGGCGTCGTCCTTCATGCAAGAGTATTGACGCTGGGCAGCTTTGCCATTCCCCTTCTCGCTATAGAGCCCAAAATCCCACGGCGGGTCGACGACGAGAAATTCGTAATGGAGCGGCAGGAGCGGATCGAAGAACCACGTCATGCCGCCACCTGCCGCTCATTGCGCTTCATGACGAGGTTGAGCCACGGCTGATGATACCGGCCGGCGTGAACCTTCATATCCCGCACGCCCCAGCAGATTGCGAGCGCGCAGGCTTCCGCGGCGTTATGAGCAAGCGCCTTCTGCTTCGGGAGAGTGATGCCTATCCGCTCGCATTCCTCTACGGCGGCCGACTTCCAATCCTTCTTCTGCTTCTTGTCGAGCGGTGGCTTGAAGCCTTCCCCGAAGAATGATTTGCGCCAGGATGACGGCATCAGCGTACCGTAGGGGATGCCGAAGTTTGCCAGTGTGGCGACGATCGCACTGGTGGCCACCCACGGATAGATCATCGCGTCGGCGCTGGTGTTGCCAACCTTGGCCAGGATCTGCTGCTCCAGCACCGCGAAGTCCGGGTATTGCCCGTGCTCCTGTTTGAAGTCCCGCAGGAGCGCCGTCGTCTTCAGACCGATCTGGTCTCCAGTGTAATAGTGGTCGGCGCCGTCGGGCATCTGGAAGACGCCGCACCGGATGTGGGCAAAGTTGCCGTCCTTCTTCCGAAGCTCGGGGCTGTACGTGCACCAGCCGGTGGATTTGGAGGGGTCAAAGCCAATGATCCAGGTCATCGCCGCTGTTCCATTTCGTGTTCGCCACAGAGGAAAGAAGATGCCGCCATTCGCGACGGCTAGTTGGGCGGCCCTTGGGAGGAGACGTCCGCCGCGGTGGATCAGTGTCGGGTCTTTTGATCGAGGAATGGATCATCACCGGGGGATGCCGGAGGCTCTTCCTTCGATGCGGCTGCTTCAATCCTGGCGAGGATGTCCGGGATCTCGGTCTCGTACTCCGCCTTTCCGGCGTCGTAGGATTCCAGCCAGAGCTTGTCGTCAGAGCTGCCGGCATCGAAGCCGGAGACGCGGTCGAGATTGAGAAGTCCAGCCTTGTATCCCTTGGCCTGGATCATCTGCTCCTTGTCGACGCGGTCGGCTTGGGAGAGCAGATCTCCGCCGCTGGTCGCGGGGATGAGCCCGAGCCATTCGAGGTTCTCGCGATCCGACTTGAGCCGATCGACCGGCTTCTGATCGTCTTCCCCAAAGTGGGCCTTGAGGTAGTGATCGAACTTCTGGCCGGTGAAGGTCGGATCAGCGGCTTTCGCCACCTTCCGGTTCGCGGTCTTCTCGGCTGCGGCTTCGCGGCGTTTGGTTTCGGCGGCCAACTCGCGGCGGAAGTGATGAGCGAACAGCTTCTGTCGATCCGCTTCCGATAGCTTCGTGTTGGGCAGTGCTGTCATCATCCGATCCTTTTTCGTGCCAGGCGGACCTTCTCCACCAGCGCTTGAACCTCGTCCTCCAGATCCCGAAGATCATGGTTTTCCTCGTAGCGTTTCCGGTCCTGTTCGATTTCCTGCTGCAGAGCCCGGACCTCGGCTTCGCAGTAGTCGATGTAAGCCCGCCGGATGCTCGTGAAGGCCTCGACGGTGATGGACTTTGCCCTGCCCGCCCGCAGGTGCATGATCTGCCAGAAAGAGAGATTGTGCCGGCGAGCGAGGCGGCGAATGGCGTTCTCGACGTCGCCGTTACCGGCCGTCTCCCGCTCCACCATCTTCCTCACGTACTCTGCCGCGACTGCCGTACTCATGGCCTTGTTTCCCTGTTTTCCCTGTACTTCAGTGGTTTCCGCATGAACTAAATTCTCTGACACCGTGAATGCGCTCCTTGCCGCCTTGGGTTAGCTTCCTGGTGTCGAAGGAAGCGCACGGAACGAGGAAAGGAGATCAGCCGCCGCCCGAAGACGAAGACCGTAAAGAGAGACAGGCGCGCGCGTCCGCCAAGATCGAAGGCGCCTCACTCTCGATGATGAAATTGATGGGCATCAGAGCTCACCCCAATTGCGGGGCCACTCGGTGCCAGTACCCGCGTCGTCAGCGCGGCGATGCCGAATAGAAGACAGGGCGAATATGCTGCAGACCACGAAGAGCGTGATCACGAATGCCAGCAGTGCCCAAAGCGATACTTCCCACATCAGAACCGCCCCTCCCTCGCCGGCCGCGTCCCGCCCGTCTCGACGTCACGCTGTGCGGCTCTCTCTGCCTCTGGCTTTTTGGGTTCGGGGAATTCTTCAGGGAACTGACTGCGAAACTCAGACAGCCAGTCGCGGCCCGCCGGCTCGTTCTCGAACGTCTCATTTCCTGGGAAGCTGTTGCCGGTGCGGGTCATGCCGCCACCTCACCCGCAGCGATCGCCCGCCTCATGCACGTCAGGGCAGCCTTGTGACCGTGCTTGTCGTTAAACTCAAAAATGGATTGTTCGCCGCAAGCCTTGCGCAACAGCGTGATGGCTTGGCCATAGGCTTCAGCACTTGCATCAGTTGCTACCCGCTGGATCGCGCCAACCATGCAGAAGCGCTTAGCGCGCTCATCAGTAGGCTTCACCGGCCTGTCCTGAGCGTTCTGCGCTACGTCTTCCTTCGTCCACTTGGATGGCGCCGAGATGAGTGCGAGAGCTGCGATGAGGATGGAGACGGCGTTCATACTGCTGCTCCGGCTGTGTCAGGCACCGTCAGGAACATCGAGAGGTCGATCGCCTTCCCGTCGCCCTTGGCTGCCTCGATTAACGGCAGCCAGTGCTCCTGCGGGATCTTGCCTCGATCCTTCCAACCCTGGACCGTAGAGATTGGGAAAGCCTTCTCATCAGTCGAGAGAAGCCGTGCCGTCTTGGTGAGGCCGCCTAGTTCGTTGATGATGAATTCCGCCGGGGTCTGCATTCAGCGTCTCGTTCCATTGTTGACCCACACATCTGTACGCATGTCACGTAAACATGTCAACGTGGAAAACGTAAACGTGTTCTGCGTAAATCGCTAAATGAACGCTGAACCCGAATCCGTCACCCGGAAATTCCGCTCTCTTCGCGACCGAGCCGGCCTCTCTATGGACGAGTTGGCGAAAGCGATGGGCTACGCTCGCGCCTCTAGTATTCAGCGGTACGAGAACCCGGACGAATACACAAAGCAGTTCATCAGCCCGGAGCTGGTGATGAAAATGATCACGGCTTTGGTGGGAAAAGGTGAGCCGCCGATCACGGCCGCGGAGGTATGGTCTCTTGCCCGTCCTGAGGTGATCGGCGCTCGTCCGATCGTGGACAGCTTTGATCCTGACGCTTCATCCTCCGACGAAGACAGCGATAGCGCCGCCTATAGCCGTGAGCACTGGAAGCCAGGTGTCGAAGGGGCTATTCCAGAAGTGGATATGAAGCTAGGGGCAGGTTCGGGCGTGGTCGGGGAGACAATCAACCTGCCGGTTGGCCCGGAATCCGTGAGCGGTCATTCCGTGGTCGCGGAGTGGCTTATCCCCCTCGCCTACCTTCGTAACGAAGCGAAGGCTTCTCCGGCGCATACGCTGGTCATGGAGGTGACCGGGGACTCGATGCTGCCAACCTACATGCCAGGCGATCGGGTGCTGGTTGATCTCTCGCAGAATGACATGACTACGGATACGGTTTACGCGATAAGCGACGGCTATACTGAGCCTCAGATCAAGCGCCTGCAGCGGATTCCGTTCTCAGATCCCCCGCAGGTTCGAATCATATCCGACAACTCGAACCTCGAGACCTTCACGGTGGACCTCAACCGGCTGACAATCATCGGCCGGATCTGCGGTCACATTGCCCGAAAGTAATTAGGAGGAACGGCGCTTGGAGGATGTCAAATCGAAGCGCCGGCATACCTCGACGATGTCATCCAGAACCCAACGCTCCGGCTGGTCGCGCATATCCGTGACTTCATCCGGATCTTTGGCTGCTCCAACCTTCCCCACCACAG